>NZ_JACJOY010000020.1:0-17229 GCF_014695815.1 Trichocoleus sp. FACHB-6 | reverse complement strand
TTATGAGTTATTGCCAGAAACATCGGAGACTTTTATTTATCTGGCAATGATCCGTATCATGGTCAGGCGGTTGGCATAATATTTAACCCCTCACCACTTTTCAAACATCCTCTTAAATAGGATTGCTATAGAAGGTCATAAATTAAAGCTATGCTTCCAAGCATCAGCTTTCCAGCGGAAAATACATTACATAGCAATTCTAATTTATTTGTAAAATCTTCTTCTTTTTCTCTTTCCTTTGTGTACTTCGAGCCTAAAGCGCTACAGAAAGAAAATTTAATAAACCGCGTTGGCGGAGCCTGGGCGTTAGCGCTTAGACGCAAAGGACGTGAAGAGAAGAAACAGAAGGATTGCTATGGTATTACAACTGATTACGGGCCTTGAGTTGCAGATAGCGGTCTACGAGTTGTTCGCTGATTTGATTGGCGGGTGCATCCAACACTAAAACGCCTTTTTGCTTGAGTTGGGCAAAAGCTACTTGGCGCTGGGCGAGTAAATCTAGGGCGACAGCACGAGTATAAGTAGCTTCAACTTGTTGGGTGGGGGTGTGCGCCAGTCGGTCAACTTGGGGATCGCGCAGAGTGACGCAAAAAGGTAAGTAGCGGGGCGTGAGGCGACTTAGTGCAGCAAGCAGTTCAGCGGAAGCGGTGACATCAACTATGTCTGTAATTAGAACTACCAAAGCGCGACGAGTTTGCTGAGTTACCAATTTTGTTACAGCACCAACATAGTCGGGTTCTAACAACACTGGTTGAATGGGGGTAAGACGTTCAGTTAGTTTGGATAGCTGATGCTGACCTCGTTCCGGGGAAATCCAGGTAATTATTTCGCGGTCAAAAACGCCGACTCCCACTTTGTCGCCTCGATTTAACCCAGCTAGTGCTAGGGAGAGAGTGCTATTTACTCCCCAATCAAAACGCTTCAAACCCTCTACTCGTGCCGTCATCAAGCGTCCCCGATCGAGTAAAATAATCAGAGTTTGCTCCCGTTCTGGTTCCAAGACGCGCATCAGTGGACGACTGCGGCGGGCGGTTGCTTTCCAATCAATTAAGCGGGTGTCGTCACCGATACCATATTCTCGCAGTTCGACGAATTCAGTACCCATACCGAAGCGTCGGGATTGGCGCATTGTGCCAGTGTTTTCTAGGGTGAGACGAATTGAAAGCGATCGCAACCCCACTAAGTCTGGATAAACTGCGACTTTCTGACTTTCCAGAATCTTCCAGTCGCGCCAAACTAAACCCCAAGGACTCAGCTGGCGGACTTGAATATCTCCCCAGACAAACTCACCCCGACTATCTGGACGCACAGTATAAGTTAGTTCCTGGGTGCTGTTGGGGTCGATTGTTGTTTCTAGGATTGGTTTAGAAACCTGAAACTCTAACGGATAGTAGTCGCGCAAGCGGATTTTAGCCGACTGCTTCCCCGATTGCACCCATAAAACAACCGGATTATCCCGCCCAATCGAAAGTCGCTGTAAGGGATAGCGCGTCACTTTTACAGCGTTCGACTTCACCCGTTGTCCGTCCCAGACAGCTAGAAGTAATATCAAAATATCGAATAGCAGGGTGATAAGAATGCTGGTTTTTTCGTCCCAAATGATAGCTAGTATGATAGCGATCGCAATTCCTAGCAGCAATAGAAAATAGAGGCGTTGTGAAGGAATCATAAAACCTCGCAAGATGTGTCACCTTCCCAAGCGATCGCCTGGAAAAGTTAATATTTACCTTGGTACTGATACTTGATTGAGTAGCGACGCAATTACCGAGTCAATCTGTATTCCATCCAACTGCGCCTCTGGTTTCAGGATCAGGCGGTGACGCAAAAGCGGCGACGCAACTACCTTCACATCATCAGGAGTGACATAATTTCGCCCTGCTAACCAAGCTTGCGCCTTACTTGTTTGCAACCAAGCTACAGCCGATCTAGGGGAAGCCCCTAAGGTGATATCGGGATGTTTGCGCGATCGCTGCACCAAAGACAACAAGTAATCTAATATATTATCTTCCACTTTGACAGCTTGAACAGCTTGACGAGCGCTAATAATTTGCTCTACTGTTGCTAGTTTCAGAGAAGGTAATTCTATCGCCTTTGAGCGAAACCCGGCTTGAACATTCAGCAACATTTGCTTTTCTGCTGCGGTATCTGGGTAATCTACAACAAGTTTAAATAAAAATCGGTCTAATTGCGCTTCTGGCAGAGGATAAGTTCCTTCAAATTCTAGAGAATTTTGGGTAGCAATCACCCAAAATAGCTCAGACAGCCGCAAAGTTTCCCCATCTAGCGTCACCTGCTGTTCTTCCATTGCTTCTAACAGCGCTGCTTGGGTTTTTGGTGGTGTGCGGTTAATTTCATCTGCCAGCAAAACCTGGGTAAAAACTGGGCCTTTTTTCAAGGTAAAACTGCGGCTATTTATGTCAAAAATATTCGTTCCTAAAATATCTGATGGCAAAATATCCGGTGTTAGCTGAATCCGGCGAAAATCTGCTTGGATCAACTTTGCCAGCACTTTTACCAGTAGGGTTTTCCCCGTTCCTGGTACTCCCTCGATAATTACGTGTCCCCCACTTAGCAGCGCTATTAGTAACTGCTGTATCAAGGAAGATTGACCGACAATTATTTTATCTAAAGTTTGACCCAGGCGGGTAAATATAGTGGTTTCGTTCATAATTTATTTGTTAATAATTTTCCCCATTTTTTTAAGATTGTAGGATGCTTCGTAAGCGTAACCCACTCTACTAAATAAAATTGCATTTTGTTGGCTCCATGCTCCTAAGATGGAAGGCGACGACGAATTTGCTCCCATTTTTCTAACCAAGCTAACAATTTTAACTCGCTCATTTTAGATTTTCGCGAATGCGAATTTAGCAATGATTCCAGTTCTGTCGCCGGATGTCCGGTTTGCTGCACCCAAGCGTCTATAAGAGATTGATGGTCGAGGGGAACCTGTCCTAATCCTAAAGCTTTTTGCAGTTGTAGCTGTTCTTCTTTGCCTACCACCTCGACAACAAACTCAGTGCTATTAGCTTTTTGCAAGACACCTGCTAATGCTTGGATGTAAGCAACGCTATTGTCTATTACTGGTGCTGACAAAGTGAGAGGTTGTCCAAAACGACGATTACCAGCCCAGATGGCGACGAGTAGGAGGATGAATGCTGGTATTAAAGCTGGAAATAAAGGAGTTTTTGTGAAATAAATAATTATATTTTCCCCTTGTTCCCGCTTGATTACTTCTGCATCTTTGTAACCGTGGAGATATTCATCTACTAACAGCTGGTTGGGAATTGATAATTTCTTCGTTTCTCCCGATTCGGTAACAATTTGTGCTAGAAATTCATAGTTACTTTTGAAGTCTTGATAAGCGTTAGCGGCTAGATGGGGTGTAGTGGCGTAAACGACCTTTCCTTTGCCGATACTTTCTTCCCAGACAATGGCACCAAAGCGATCGCTTAAAAGTCCTTCTGCATCTATTTTTCTTCGCCGCGTGTCAATCTTTATGATTCCCTGCGGACTATTATGGCGGGTACTAAAAGCGGCTTCTGTAACTGGATGCCGGATTCCTAAAAGCACCAAAGTATTACCTTTGTCAACCCATTCTCGCTCTTTTTTGGAAATTGGCGCTTCCAGCTGGCTGTAGACGCGCAACAAGGTAATGGGAGGTTTCGCCTCGCTATCAACTAAATCCTCAAAGGGTTTTTGCCAGCGCTGGATAGGGCTTCCCCGTTCTGACATGAAAGCGTACCAAGCGCCATAGCCAGCGGGGTCACGGGCATAAGTAGAACCGCTTTGCTGCTGATTATTGGCAGGAGCAGCTAGAAAAGTTATCAGGATTATTGCGCCAATAGCGATCGCTCCGAATATCCATAATCGCCGCTTTGATTTCATAATGTCTCAATTTCCCGATAAGCTTGCTGGCACTTGTCAAAGACTGAGCGCGAAGCTTCCCCATTTCCAAAACATAGCTGCTGGTGCGTCATCAGCAATATTTTATAGGGGTTTTGCTGAGGTAAATTTTGGATTAATTTCAGATATTCCCCATCTGTTCGACTGGGTTGGTGAGGGACAATTCCAGTGTCACTTAATCGTTGCAACATAGCCATATATAAACACAGACAGGCTTCGCGGTAGTTGCCTTGCTGCTGGAATTTTTGCGATCGCTCTAACCAACGAGCAAGGGACAATTCATTTTCTGACCTTTTTGTAGTCGCATCTGACTGCTTCGGTTGGGTTCTAGTAGGATAAAAATAAGGACGCAACATTTGGCCAATCTGCCAAATAGCCCAAATTAAGAATAAACCCAGTAGCGTCCAAAAGGCGACTTTAGCAATTGTCTGTAAGATAGGAGAATTCAACCAAGATGGCAGGGACATCTTATTTAAGCCGGGAAAATTTATCGTTTCTCCCCACTCCTGAATTCGTTGTTGCAGCTGCTGTACCTGCCAACTAAAACTATTCTTCTCAAAGGAACCTGTAGGCATAAGTTTATTTATATCCGTGTAGCAAGCAACATTCTGTAAGTCGGACAATGCCCACCTTACTTACTACTGAAACTGTGACACCAACAACGCTTCAGCAGCCATAGCGTCCACAGGTTTAGAGAAAAAGTATCCCTGCCCATAGTCACATTGCAGCTGCTTAAGCTGAAATAACTGATCTGCGGTTTCCACGCCTTCAGCAACAACATCCAACCCTAAATTACGAGCCAGCATAATAATTGTTCGTACAATCTCCCATTTATCCGTCTCATCGCTTCTGGAATTAACAAAAGAACGGTCAATTTTTAAGATATCAATAGGCAGGCGATGCAGACGATCTAAGGATGAGTAACCAGTGCCAAAGTCATCAATTGCTAGTTTAATCCCCAAAGCTTTCAACTGCTCAAAATGCGCGATCGCTTTCTCGGCATTCTCCAGCAAGCAGGTTTCGGTAATTTCTAGCTTCAAACTGCTACTCTCCAAGCCAGTATCCCGAATAATTTCGTCTATCCGTTCAACCATATCAGATTGGTCAAACTGCCTGCTAGAGAGATTAATCCCAATCGTCAGGGGATTATTACTAGAAAATTGCTTTTGCCAAGCACGCACCTGACGACAAGCTTCGCCCATTACCCACCAATCTAGATGAGCAATTAGTCCAGTTTCTTCTGCTACTGGGATAAAGTCGCCTGGGTAAACTATACCCCGCCTTGGGTGCTGCCAGCGCACCAGCGCCTCAAACCCGGTGATTTTACCTGTAGAGAGAGAGACAATGGGCTGATAATATACTATAAATTCACTAATTGTTGATGGCGTATTGATTAAAGCGCCTATTGCCAACCGCAAATCAGTTTCTAATTGCAAAAGCGCGATCGCATCTTTTTGCACACTCGCGTCAAACACTACATAACGCCCTCCACCTTGCGCTTTTGCTTGATACAACGCAATATCAGCATCGCGCAAAAGGTCGCATTTACTATTCTCCTCCTGTCCTACGCTGCTATTTACGGCAATACCAATGCTTGTGGTGACAAATATCTCATATCCGTTGAGGTGAAATGGTGCTGCTAGTGCAGAGTTGATATCCTCAGCTACGCGGGTAGCATCGCTTAAGTCGTGGATATCTTCAAGCAGGATGGTGAATTCGTCTCCACCAAGACGCGCCACTGTATCGATTGGGCGCATAATGCTACATAGCCTGTGAGCGATCGCTACTAGCAGTTGATCTCCTACCGTATGCCCTAAGCTCTCGTTGATTACTTTAAACCGATCCAGATCCAGTAAACAAACGGCAAATAAATCATCCTCCCACTCCTGGGAACGTTCTACAGCCAGCTGCAAACGCTCCTGAAATAATGCACGATTTGGTAAACCTGTCAAGGAATCGTAAAGCCGTCTTTGCTGCTGCTGCCCTTCGATACGTTGCAGCTGGGCTTTCATCTTCAGCCGCTCTTGGACGCTCAAACTAATTGCGGTTAAACCAAATAATACCAAAGGGGTTGCTATCGGTATCAAGTAACCGGTGTGCAACAGCAGTAAACTCAGCATCACCCAGCCGCTACAAAGACTTGCAACTGCGATTACTTGTTGTTTAGCATTCCAGACGCTGAGAGAGCAGTTCAAGACTAGCCCGCCCAACAGCAGGTAAACCAGCAGCGATCGCTCATCTATAATTTGCAGATAGTTTTGTTGCAAAATATTATTAACAACCGCTGCGTGAAGGTGAACGCCACTCGCTGGGGGATGACCGTCAAACGGTGTATTTATCGGGTCAAGACCAATTGCTGTGGCACCCACCAAAACAATTTTGCCTTTAAAGACACTCGCAGGCACTTTGCCCTGAAGTACAGCAGCAAAGGAATATTGCGGAATCTGACGCATCGACCCCTGCCAATTCACCCACAAGGGTCGATTCATATCTGGTAGTTTCACCGACTCTTTAGTAAGTGCATAAACCCGAAGGCCCGTAATCCCTAAAATCGGCACGCCTTGGGCTTGCGGGCTGACTTTGCGAGTTATGCCATCAGTGTCTGGACTGTTTGAAACATGACCCAAAGCGATCGCGCTTTCTCTTAGCACTGGCGTGGGACGCAAAGCAGCACCAGTAGCGTCCCACCCCTGCGCCAATACTACCCGACCTTGCCGCAGCATCGCCGCCGCCAATTGTCCATCATCCGGACTACTTTCCGGCATCAGCACATCCATAACCACCACACTCGCTTCTGCCGAAGACAATTTATTTACTAACTTGGTGTATTGCTTGCGAGGCCAGGGAAAGCGACCCAGTTCCCTTAAGCTGGCATCATCAATGACAATTAATGCCACCCGTTCATCCCAATTAATTGACCCTCGGAGGTGGAATAAACCACGGTAGGCAATTTGTTCTAATGGTTGCCAAATACCCAGAACAGAACCACCAGCGACAGATAGAGTAGCGATCGCACCCCCAAGCGATCGCCACCACCATTTTTTTACTGAGTCAGGATTTTCATCACCCAACTCACTTTTGTTTAAAAAATGTGGCTGTCTAGGAGAGGTTTTCTCCCCCATATCGCGATCTTCTGATGCCATTAGTAACAACCCTAAAAATTTATTCTCGTTCCTTGGCTGCGGCCTGGGAATGCAAAATGTGAGGCGACCACCTCACATTTTGCGTAACTTTTTATATTGTGAGGGTGGAGACACAACCTTCAATAATCCTTCCTTCAGACTTACGCCTGAAAACCAGTAAATAACTTACAATCTGATTTCCTTTCTTTAAGGCACTGCCAATTCATACACCTGTCGCTTTCCCAAAGGTGTTGTCACAACAGCCTCTATACGACGATCAAAAGGTATTGGCACCTTCACATCAAACTGCCCGTTCAAGTTTGTAGTTACAGGAGTATCAGCAATACTCACCAGATTCGTCGCCTCCACCTTACCTGTAATGCGTGCCATCTGGTTAGCCTCTGTCGTCAGCAATTGAAGTTTCAAACTCGCATCCCCAACATCCCCAGTCAGAGCAACCGGAGCTGAAGGCGCTTGACCAGGTATCATCAATATTGAGTACCCAGCGCCTACTAAGACACCTTTTCCTTGAGAGATGGTGAGAACCTTACCCTCGCGGGTTGCTACCCCTGTTTTGCCATCAGGATGAACAATTACACCAAATTCAGTTCCGCGCACCGCACTGACACCAGCCGGAGTCTGAATTTCGAGTTGCGAACCCGGATTAGTAAATGGTAACAATCGCAAGCGGACTTGTCCGCCTGTTACTTGCAGGCGCGTCACTCGCCCTCCGTCCGCTGTACTGTGTAACTCTTGGATCCGCACCGTTGTTTTTTCGGAAACATTTATAACACCCATTTCCGTGTCTACAGCGATAACAGCACTAGATTTGGCACCAGTTTCAATAGCATCGCCAACATTCTGAAGTCGCGTACCAAGCCTAGCCGCAAAAGATTTACTTCCTTGATAATAAATTACATTACCGATCATTTGTCGGACTTCCAACCAGCGATTAACTCGTATTTCTTGGATGGCAAAACTTGGTTTTTGGACACCTAAAAAATTAGAAGTCAAGCATATTAATGCAAAATAAATAAAACTATTTATTTTCGGCTGCTTGGAATGCGGTTGAAAAATAAAATTTAAAAAGGACAAATTCATAAAATTTTAGCTGTAGGTCTACCCTAATCAGAATGTCTTTTATAAAGTGAAGACGCAATGCCTCCCCCCCCTATAGGTTACAAGGTACTGGTAGATAAGCAACTCGTGCGTCTAGGTTGTACTGTCGCAGGGTAAGACTCAAAATTTCTGCTGGCGCTCTGTCAGAAAAAGAGCCAGCTTGGATATATAATCCCAGGGGTGAATTGGTTAAAAATGCAGATGGAGCATACTGCTGCACTTTTTCGAGAATCTGGGGATTGGAGGAGGGAATCGCAACTACATAGGGATTTTCACAAGGCTGTCCCAGAACAGTCACGCCGTCTTCCGTCTGAGGTTGGATAATAGGTTCAAGATTAAGATTTTGAGAACGGGAAGGTTTACTTACCAGCCAGCTCACAGATAGAAAAATCAAAGCTTGCAGTAACCCAAGCAAGGTTGGTTTCAACGGCTGCATCGTGGCGCTGACATCGCGGTGCGACTCTTTGGTAATAAACAACTCACAGCAGTTTTACACAGATTCTTAGAAATTAGCAATTAGCTGACAGCTGTTTATTAAAGCTCCAACTGATTCTGCGTCCATCGGCTCAAAGAAATAGTTTCCCTGACCATATTCGCACTTCATCTGCTGGAGTTCAGCCAGCTCTTGGGCTGTTTCTATGCCTTGGGCGATCGCGCTCATCCCCAGATTGTGAGCCAGCATTACAATTGCCTGTACAATTGGCAGCCTATACTCAGTATTCCAATTGCTTTTTTCTCTGAAGGGATTTTCGCGGGTACGCTTGTCTGTTGCCAATAACGAACGGTCAAACTTGAGAGCATCGACAGTAAATTGATGCAACTGACTCAAGCAAGAATAACCTTTGCCGAAGTCATCAATGCAGACTATAATATTACGTTTTTTTAACTGCGCTACAATTTGTGGTGCAGATTCGCCATTTTCCAGCAAGCAACTTTCAGGAATTTCTAGATGTAAACTACTTCCTTCGAGATTCATTTCCTGAAGCGCTTGGTCAATTTGCGATAGCAAGTCTGGTTGCAAAAACTGCTTTTTAAACAGATTCACATGAAGAGTTAATTTTTGCTCATGGCATTCCTGCTGCCATGAAATTAGTTGACGACAGGCTTGGCGGAGCATCCACCAGCCAATCGGGATCATTAATTCTGTTTCTTGGGCAATTGGCATAAACTCGGCAGTGGGTACGAAGCCTTTGAGGGGATGCCAAAGCATTAAAAGCGCCTCGAAGCCTGTAATCTTTCCACTAGAAAGCGATACGATTGGCTGATACTGGATTTGAAATTCTTGATTTTCAATTGCCCGCCGTAGATCGGTTTCTAACTGCAACATGGGAAGAGTGCTTTGGTGCATGGTTTTGTCAAACACCTCATAGCGTCCTTTCCCCAACGCTTTAGCACGATATAAAGCTTTATCGGCATCGCGCAAAAGGTCATCTTCAGTGCTGGAGATTGGGAATTGGGGATTGGGGATTGGGGATTGGGGATTGGGGATTGGGGATTGGGGATTGGGGATTTCCTTGTACCCAGTCCCTTGTCCCTCAGTCCCTTGTACCCAGTCCCTTGTACCCAGTCCCCAGTCCCTTACCTCCTCTTCGTCTCTCCGGTTGAGGGCAATACCAATGCTGGCGGCGGTGAAAACTGTGTGTCCGTCTATGTGGAAAGGGGATGTGAGTTCTGCGTTAATTCTCTGGGCGACACTGGTGGCGTGACTAACATCTTCAATGCCTTCTAGGAGGATGGTAAATTCGTCTCCTCCCAAACGGGCTACGGTATCTTGGGTGCGGATGCAGGTTTCTAGACGGCGAGCCAGGGCTACCAATAATTTATCGCCAACCAGGTGTCCCAAACTGTCGTTCACCAGTTTGAAGCGATCTAAATCCAAAAATAACACAGCAAAACAATAGTCTTTAAACTGTTTAGCTCGCTCCACCGCCTGACTCAAGCGTTCCCTGAACAAAGCTCGGTTAGGCAACCCTGTCAAAGCATCGTAAAATGCCCGTTCTCGCAGCTGCTCTTTAACTCGCTTGCGCTCGGTAACGTCTTCCACCCTGCCTTCATAGTAAAGCAACCTGCCTTCGCGATCGCGCACAGCACGGGCATTTTCCGAAATCCAAATTACACTACCGTCTTTTCGATATACAGCCGACTCGAACCCGGAAACAGCATCGTTTTCTTGCAGCAGGCGGACAAAATATGCCCGACGATTCGGATCGAGGTATAGTTGATGCTCAATATCGGTTAGCCGCGCCATCAGTTGAGCTGGTGACTCATATCCATAAATGCGTGCCAGTGCAGGGTTAGCGCTGATGTAACACCCTTGTGAAGTTGTTTGGAAAATGCCCTCTATTGCATTTTCAAAAATACTGCGATATTTCGCTTCTGCTTGCCGCAAGGCTTCCTCGGCTTGCTTACGCTCGGTGATGTCGATAATAAAGCCTTCTAAATCTAGCAGTTCTCCCGATCCTGAAACCCCACAACCCTGCTCCCAAACCCATTTTTCTAACCCGGAGGCTGTGGTGATGCGGTATATCAGCTGATATTGGCTATTATCTTCCAAAGCAGCTTGTACATCGTTCCATACTGAGGAGCGATCATCAGGATGGATGAGTTGCTCCCAGGAGATTCGCTGGTTTCCAATTAGTTCTATGGGATGATATTCCGTAAGCTGATAGCAGCCCTCGCTGACATCCTCTATTGTCCATTTCTGGTCGTTGCGGCGGCGGTACGCTATGCCTGGTAGGTTTCTCATCAGGGTAGAAAAGGCGCGTCCTACGAGCAATACCGCTTCGCGATCGCTCTCTTTACAGGCATCTTCTCCCTGCAAAGCATTCGTGATATCAAACGGTGTTTCCAGTACCTGTATCTGCTGCTGAAGATCAACTGGTTTTAACCGCTCCACTTCCAACATCTCCCATAAGAATAAAAAATGTAAAGGTGCTAGAATGCTCGTTGGCTAAAATCAGGCTGTAATTTACTATACCTAATTAAACCAACGTTAATGTATATTAAACTACCTTTACCAGCTTTACTAGGCAGACAACAGTAAAATAGACTACACCCTGCTAAACATTAGTTATTGGCTAATGGCTAATGATTAATCGTTCATGGCAATAAACTAATAGCTAATAGCTATTAGCCCATGACTAATGACCAATGACTACTTTTAATATGCTTCATTGGATACCGAAGAATTGGATCGTTAATAAACAACAACTAATTCCATATTTGTTTTTGTTTCCTGCCTTATTAGTCTTGGGCTTGACCGTTTTTTGGCCTGCATTACAGGCATTTTACCTGTCCTTCACCGAGTACACCGATCTAAGTCAACCGCCGCAGTGGGTGGGTTTTAAGAATTTCCGATTGTTGTGGAAAGACGCGGTATTTTGGCAGACTCTCAGAAATACGCTGTTGTATCTTGCTGGTGTGGTGCCAATTTTAGTTATAGCACCTCTGATGCTGGCGATTTTAGTAAACCAAAAGCTACGTGGGATAAGCTGGTTTAGGGCTTTTTATTATACGCCTGTAGTAATTTCAATGGTGGTCGCTGGACTTGCCTGGAAGTGGCTTTATGCGGAAAATGGTTTGCTAAATCAGATGATTAACCAGACACCATTCATCCCGTTTATACAATCCGGGATTCCCTGGCTAACCAGTCCTAAGTGGGCAATTTTTAGTGTGATGGCGGTGACGGTGTGGAAGGGATTAGGTTATTACATGGTGATTTATCTAGCTGGGTTGCAATCTATCCCAGCGGATGTTTATGAAGCGGCGGCGATTGATGGTTCTGATGGTATCAGTAAGCACTGGGACATTACGATTCCGTTGATGAAACCCTATCTGGTGCTGGTAGCTGTGATTTCTGCTATCTCGGCTACTAAGGTTTTTGAAGAAGTTTATATTATGACTCAGGGAGGCCCGTTAAACAGTTCCAAAACGATTGTTTATTACCTCTACGAGCAGGCTTTTCAAGAACTAGAAATGAGCTATGCTTGCACAATTGGATTGGTGCTGTTTTTGGTAATCTTAAGCTTGTCGATTTTGAATTTGAAGCTGACAAATAGAATACCAAATTAAAAACTTTTGTTGGTTCCAGCCTCACAGTTTTCTTTCCTTCTCGTTCCCAGACTGAGCGTGGGAACGAGGATTTTTCAGTATGATGTCAACGGCAGCTGCTAAATCTGGGGCGATGTAATCGGGTTTGGTGTGGTGCTGGTAATCACCAGTGAGGACGCGATCGCCAAAGCCTGTCTGCACTAAAATCCCCGTACAACCAGCATTGTGCGCCATGTCAATATCTGTGGCTTTGTCCCCCACCATAAAGCTACTTGTTATGTCAAGGTCGTGTTCCCAAGCAGCTGCCACCAACATTCCAGTATTTGGCTTGCGCCAGGTACTCCAACGAGTAAATTCTGGATTCGTTCCTCCTTCTTCTGGAGACAGATAAGGGCAGTAATACAAAGCATCTAAATGCGCCCCAGCTTCAGCCTGGAGTAGCTGCGCTAGGCGCAAATGCAGGGCATCAACATGACTAGCCGGATAGTAGCCTCTGGCTGGGCCAGATTGGTTGGAGACGAGACAGCAAAACATCTGTCGATCGTTGAGTTGTCGCACCGCCTGAGCCACACCAGGTATCAGATGCAAATCCTCTACTCGGTGAATATACCCAGCTTCGACATTGAGAACGCCATCCCGATCCAAAAATACTGCCGATCTAGCCATTTGTTTCCAGAATGAACTATAGGAAGAATTAAAAATTTTGCATTTTTAATTTTTAATTCTTTATGTGTTCCAAATTTTATCCAGAACGTCTGCCGGAGCAATGTCAGCTATCCAACGAGTGGGGGATTGCATACCGCGAACGCGATCGCTATCTGGGGGCAGCAATTTCTTCGCTTCGGTCGGGCCAAACAACGCAATCGTGTAAGTCCCAACGGCTACGGCTAAGTGCATCGGCGCACTATCCGTACACAACATTAAATTAGCAGCAGCGATCGTAGCCGCTAACTTCCCGATATCCGGTGGCGAACTCACCTTCAAACCCGGACAGGTTTGCATCAGTTCGCTGACCAACTGCTCATCTTCTGGGCCTTTGAGGATAACAATTGGCAATTCAGGTTGTCGCTGTTGAATATCTTGAATAATCTGCTGCCATTTCTTGGCTGGGTAGATTTTATCAATTCCCTTGGACTGAGCCAAGGCACTAGAACCACCATGAATCAGGATGTAACCAGTTTCATCAATACCCAGCTGTCGCTGTTGTGTTTCTGCCCACTCGATATCTTTTTTAGGCACATTAATCGCTAGTGGCGGACACGGGGAACTTATGCCTACACCTTGCAGCAAGTCGTGGTACATATGGGCGGCATACTGGGATTGCTTCAGGGGTACAGGGTTTGTAAGGAACAAATTGCCTGGGCCACTGTAGCTCACCCTGGTAGTAATGCCAGTCAGCCATAGCAACAAGCCTACACTCCACCGACTCCCCAAAGAGAGGACGATATCATACTCGCGATCGCGGATGACACCGAGTAAATTTCCCCAGTCTGCGGGGCCATTGCTACCCTTAAAATCATAGGCTATGACTTCATCGACAGACTTGCAAACACGGTATGCACCCTTTGCTCTGGGTTCCACAACCACATCTATCTGGGCTTCGGGGTAATTCCGTTTTAGATCGTCCAGTGTAGGGAAAAATAGAATTTGGTCGCCAATTCCGCCGGGAACAAGGGCTAGTATTCTCATCTCGAGTTACTGAGGGTACTTCTGAGCCTAATTTTAAGGGAATATATACCCATAACACCCTACGCCGAAAGAACTAATGGCTAAAACAGGAGAATTATGCACTTATTAATTCCAGCCGCTGGCATGGGGCGGCGGATGGGAAGCGATCGCAACAAACTGCTGCTAATGTTACTGGGTAAACCTTTGATTACCTGGACTCTCCTAGCAGCTGAAGCCTCACGGCACATTAGCTGGATCGGTTTGATTGCTCACCCTGATGACTTCCCTGACTTTAAAGAGATTTTAGCTGAGCTTTCTCTGACTAAGCCTGTGCAGCTGATTGTCGGTGGGACTACACGGCAAGAATCTGTCTATAACGGCTTGCAAGCACTACCAGCTGCTCAGTTAGTATTAATTCATGATGGCGCTCGGTGTCTAGCAACTCCCCAACTGCTAGATCGCTGTGCTGAGGAACTTCTGGAGGTTCCCGGCTTAATTGCTGCTGTGCCTGTGAAAGATACGATCAAGGTAGTGGATGCAACTGGAGTAATTGAGAGTACGCCCAACAGAGAACAGTTGTGGGCGGCGCAAACGCCTCAAGGTTTCAAGGTTGATTTGTTACAACAGTGCCATGCCGAAGCGCGATCGCAACACTGGGAAGTTACAGACGATGCTGCCTTGTTTGAAAAATGCGGTTTGAAAGTACAGATTGTGCAGGGGGAAGAGACGAATCTGAAGGTGACGACCTCGATGGATTTAAGTTTGGCTGAATTTGTTTTGCGTCAGCGCTTAGGGACGATTTGATTTTTCAATGCGATCGCTTTGATTAAATTCCTGCGACATCGATTTGAATTTGTCCTCTTGGGGTTCAAACTTGCTTTGAACCTCGTCCAACTTTTGAGTTATTTTATTAATTCTTTGCTTAACTTTCTGAAAGTCAATATCGCTCCAAACATTTTTTTCTTTGAATTTTCTCATTTTTCTGCTAGGCACCGCTAACCTCCCATCAGTAATTTCAATTTTTTTTAAAACTTGTAAACTAACGTAACACTGGCTGATCCCCGGAACGCTCCATCTTCGGAGATAAATAGGTTCAGGCGAGAGCTGGTATAGCAAGATGCCCTAGTTATAAGAACTTTGCTATTTTAGAACAGCAAGCATCATCAGTTAGAAGACATAGAAAGGAGGTGAGATGCGGGTGCAAACGGCTGAAGATAAAACTACTGCACCAAAAAGTAAAATAGGCATCACCGACTCAACTAAAATTAGTATTTCTTTTGGTTGGTAAATTTCGCCGCCTAAATTTATAAGAAACGGTATTAAAAAACGGCATGAACTCCCGCCCCATGACACAGCCTTTTGGGCCCAAAGTTTCAGTAATAGTCCCAATCTACAATGGTGAAAGGGACTTGTCAGGTTTAATCAGCTGCCTCTTGTCGCAAAGTTATCCAGCCGAGAATGTAGAGTATTTGCTGGTAGACAATAATAGTAGCGATCGCACCCTCAGCCTTCTCCAGTCAGCCGCCGAGTCAGCCGCATCCTCTGGCTGGACAATTCGCCCAATTAGCGAAAACAAAATCCAAAGCTCTTATGCGGCGCGAAATGCTGGAATTCGGGCAGCAACAACTGAGATTTTTGCCTTCACCGATGCCGATTGTCGTCCGGAACCAGATTGGTTAGCAGCCTTAATCCAGCCTTTCGAGAATCCCAATATTGGTATTGTCGTAGGCGAAATTATGGCTTTGCCGGGTAAAACTCTGCTGGAACAACACGCCCAGCGAGAAGATGTTTTGTCCCAGAAACATACTTTAGCTAATACGTTCTGCCCATACGGTCAAACTGCAAACCTAGCAATTCGCAAAAAAGCTTTCCAAGAGGTGGGTTTATTTCGCCCTCACCTGACAACTGGCGGTGATGCTGACATCTGTTGGCGCATCCAGAGGGAAAGCAACTGGCAGCTACATTTTGCCCCTACAGCTATTGTCCGGCATCGCCACCGTTCCACAGTGCCGGAACTCCAAAGCCAATGGCGGCGCTATGGTCGCTCAAATCGCTACTTGCACGAATTGCATGGTGTCAAATTGATGCACGAACCAACTCCCAAGCAATATGCAGTGCGGCTGGGACGGTGGCTGGTGAAGGAATTGCCGATCAAAGGGGCGATGTGCGTCGCTGGCAAAGCCACGCTTGTAGATTTGTTGAGTACCCCGATTGGCTTGATCAATGTCCGCGCTAGGGCAGTTGGGCAAAATCAAGCGAAACTGTCAGAAGAAGCACGAGTAATTGAGTGGCTGGAAAAAAATCAGGATGTCGAAGTTGATCAATGAAAATCCACCAACGTCACGCATGGCCTCTTACAGTTGAAGAAGCGCTGCCTATTCAACAAGAGCTTAGAAAAGAAGTAATCACCTCAGATCAGTTGGAATCGGTGCAGTATGTAGCTGGTGTCGATATGGGCTTTGAGGATTCTTTTAGCATCTCACGCGCAGCTGTTGCCGTTCTCAGTTTTCCAGACTTGGAGCTAAAAGAGCAAGCGATCGCAAAGCGTCCTACTACCTTTCCCTATGTTCCCGGATTCCTCTCGTTTCGAGAAATCCCCGCCGTACTGGACGCCCTAGAGAAACTCGCGATCGCGCCTGACTTGATATTATGTGATGGTCAAGGCATCGCCCATCCCCGTCGCTTTGGGATTGCCTGCCATTTGGGAGTGCTGATAGACGTTCCCACTATTGGCGTAGCGAAATCCTTGCTGGTTGGGAAGCATGAAGAATTGCCTTTAGAACGCGGCAATTGGCAACCTTTAGTGCATCGCCATGAAACAATCGGCGCAGTCTTGCGGACTCGCAAAGGCGTTAAACCAGTTTATGTCTCTAGCGGACATCGAGTAAGCTTGACAACGGCAATAGATTATGTGATGCGTTGTACGCCGAAATATCGTTTGCCAGAGACAACCCGCTGGGCTGATAAATTGGCATCGAATAGGTAGGGATTGGGGATTGGGGATTGGGGAGCCTTCTGCTGAAGTTCGGTAGGGTGCAATGGGACTGATTTAAGAGCCGGGAAATAAATTTCCGGCTTAAAGCTAAAACCTGTTAAAACAGGTTGAAATTAATAGCATTTCAGTCCGTTTGAACGGACTTGAGCTTTCAGCCCGAACTTTAGTTCAGGGCTTGAGCTTCGGTAGGGTATGTTAGCAGTCTAGCCAAGGGATTTGCAATTTAAGGAATCCACGATCCTAAATTAACCGGATTTAATATAGAACCCATTTGACATCTTTTACTATCTTGAAGTACAGTTACCGCAAAAGCCGTATCCAGCAGTCATGCCGTACTCTAGCAGCCTAACAGACGAAGAGTGGGAAATCCTT
>NZ_JACJOY010000002.1:0-2560 GCF_014695815.1 Trichocoleus sp. FACHB-6 | reverse complement strand
GACTCTCTAAGGATTATGAAATTTTGCCGCAGACGTCGGAAGCTTTTATCTATATCGCAAACATTCGTTTGATGTTACGACGCTTAGCTTAGTACACTTCTCAGACATCCTCTAAGTTAAGTATATTGTTCGCACTCCTAGTAGTAACCAAACTACTCAAACTGTACAATAACTTGGAAAGCAGTAAGGTGGGCATTACCCACCTTACTAATATCTTTGCTTAGCTGATATTTAAAAATTTATATATAAAATTAATATTATTTTACTTGCAGCGTCTTTTAACTTTAGTAGTAGAAAAATAAACTGATTTTAATGAGTATAGTTACCTAAAATTATCTGGCTGGCGTGTGATCGCTTGCCTGAAAATAGCTGATTGCGGTAGGCGATCGCTTGGGGATAGGCGATCGCATCCGTGAAAATACAGACTTTGGCAAAATGCTTCTTCCAGATTCCGTAATCTAACCCAAGAAATAATGTAGTAGTTTCTGGCAAAGTTATATTAATCCACCAAATATCACCTAAGATAGATGCGTGGTGAAAGCAATCCTTACTACTGCTATCTGGAATTCTCTAACTATGGCTCCACGATACAACAAGATTAAGTTCCCCCTCTGGCAGTTTCTCAACCAGCCAGTCTTCAGTTCCAGAACCAAGCTGGTACTTAATCCCCGTCGCTTCTTGTACCTTTATAGCATTCATTTACTCGAACGCTGCTTGGCGAAAGATTACGAGCCAGGAAAGCGATATCCTCGCTAAATATCTATATTGCATTAAGTTGTCAGGACTCAGCTATAGAAAGTACGTCTTTATAAAGAGTTAGGAGCCAAGCTTATGATAAGTTCTGGCTCCTTAATTCTGGGTGCTGAATCAGGCAACAATTAGCCACATTAACACATAAAAGCTGAAAATTGGCAGGCTCCCCATAGCCAGAGAAAATTGACTATTGACTGATCCGGAACCAGTGCCAAGTTGTCGAAGAGATTACTCAGATAGTCCAAGCAGCTTGTGTCACCGTCAGTTATCGGTAAGTAAATCACTGATAATAGGCGCAGGGAGTAGCCAAACCACTCCCTGGAAAAGATCATGCCTGGGCGATCCCGTTAAGTTTTGTTCTACAACGATCGCGTTCGACAAGATAAAGTCATGGCATTACAACCGGCATATGGTATCGGTATTACCGAAAGCCCCACCATTGAAATTTCCCAGGAAGTGTTGCGGTCTATCCTCAGCCGAATAGAAGCTGAACTTTATAGCAGCGAAGTCTATAACCGTTCTTTGGCTGGGTTACAGACGATCCTAGGAGAAGCTGCGGGGAATGCCCAAATTATGGTTAAGGCAGTGGCGCGAGAAGCTATCCGGCTAGCGTTCCAGCAGTTTGCCAAGACTTACAAAGTCGTTCCCGTCGCATCAACAGAAATCAGTAACAATCAACAAGAACAGCAGCTTAGTAGTCCGTCGTCAGTCGTTACAGAAGAGTTGTCAAGTTGCCCAGTGGAAACGTTGTTAGATTCTAACAACCTGACAACGCCCACGGACAGCCAACAACGAACAACCAACAACAAACCGAATAACTCACCCGCTAATTCCGAAGAAGCTGTGCCACCCTTTAGTAGCAGCAATATAGATCCGGTTTTTCCCAAACCAACTAAAAAACTCTCCAAGGCTCAACTGGCGGCGCAAATGGCGGCTCAAGAGCGGGAGGAGCGTCTGCGGCAAATTGGTCAGGAACTACGGCAGGCGCGTCATGCTCAGTCACTGACTATGCGACAAATTCATAATTTAACATTGGTGCCGCCCCACCACATTCAGGCTTTAGAAATTTGTCGTTTGGATCAATTGCCGGAAGATATCTATGTCAGAGGCTTTATTCGCCGGATAGGAGAGGCATTGGGGTTGGATGGGGCGGCAATGGCTGCTTCTTTACCTGCACCCGATCCTGTAAAAGCTGTGGTGCCATCTTGGTATCGACCCGCATCAGCATCGGTATTTCAGCTTAGCACGCTACATTTATACGTCGGCTATGCGGCTCTTGTGGCTGGGGCAGTGGGAGGACTCGCTGTGACATCGAATCACTCACAGTCTTCAGCAACAGTTGATCCTCTGCCAGATGTTCCCTCGAATCCTTCTGTTTCAGAGTCTCAGCAAATTGCGAAACCTGCTAAACCAGGGTTAAAGTTGGGTAAGAAGGGGGTGGCAGTTGGAAATGATATTGCGCCGCCGGAAGCAATTAGTAGTAATTAGTTATTAGCTAATGGCTTATAAAAATAAACAATTAGCCATTAACTACTAACTAACCTGAGTTCGGGATAAGGAGGGGACAAGCGAGTAAGCTAAAAGTCATCACACAACAGCTTTACAGGCTCGTCCCATGCTTAGTCTAGAAGAACTTTTTTGCTCTGTCGATGATTTCTGCCTTCTTTTTGAACCTTTGTGGCATAAACAACTGGTGAGGGATGCACTCAAACATCGCCACCGCCATCGTCAACTGTGCCTGAGCGAAATTATGACCATCGAGATTGCATTTCATCAATCTCATTACCGGAATTTTAAAGCGTTTTAC
>NZ_JACJOY010000019.1:0-68145 GCF_014695815.1 Trichocoleus sp. FACHB-6 | reverse complement strand
AGAACTTTAACTAATGCGACTGCCAAGGTTAATCTTTGTTTTATTCGCTTGATGATTAAGAGGCTTGCAGCACCTTCTTAGATATCAAACTTAGATGTCAAATGGGTTCTATATAGGTCTTCCCAATCCCCAGTCCCCAATCCCTCCTTCTTTAAACTTCATACACAATTTCGGATTTCTCTTCTAGCTCATGTTAGAAATCAGAACAGGCTAACTTGAAGCACTTTATAGAAGTAGACAATATATAAGGCTAGAGCGATGAACGAACTAACTTTAGAGTGGTACGAAGCAACGCAGGTAAAAAGCCTGACAATTAACGACCACCAAATCGGTAAAAACCCTGGAACAATCCGCATCGGTCGTGACCCAGCTCGATGCGATATCGTACTGACAGATCCCACAGTATCGGGACTGCACGTCGAAATTTTTTTTCAAGCGCAGCAGCAAAGCTTCTACTTGCGTTCCCTGCGAGAAAGTAATCCCCCTCTAGTGGATGGATGCAGCATTGCTCAAGGCGAAGTGGCTCTGAGTCAGGGTAGCATTTTTTACTTAGGGCAGATGGAACTAAAAGTCACTGCTGTTTGTCTGGGCGCGATCGCTGTTCCCGCGACTATAATAATGCCACCGTCCTCCCCAGCAGCAAAAGCAGTAGCTCCGGGTACTACCCGCCCTAACCCTGTAACCTACGGACTGCAATGTTTTGCTTGTAATAAAGTTTCTCCGTATAAGCAGCTAAATTTGGGATGTCCCTGGTGTGGCACTTCCTTAGCAGCAGCACTCAGTGTATTAGTAACTCCCAACGGCAACTAACACTAGGTTATAAAGAATGAATCCCGCATCCCTGCGCCTTCGGCTTAGCTGGGACGACCCAGCAACGGGAGAACGACGCGAACCAATACTCTCCGTCCCAATTGCGCTAGGACGAGAATTTAATCAGATGCCAGGCGAAATCAACGGGCATCGCGTCTCCCGGATGGTTCTTAATAGTCTTGAAGTTTCCCGCTTCCACGTCCTAATTGAACAGGATGCAGGCGGCGTGGTGGTAATTGACCAAAACAGCAGCAACGGCACCTTTGTCAATGGGCAACGCCAGACGCGGAGCATTTTGGCGAACGGCGACACGCTGCAAATGGGCCCCTACCAAATTATTGTCACCTTCGCTGCCAGTACACCAGCGCCGTCCCCTTCTGGCAATTCCCAGATTTTATTTAACCCAGATACCGATTTACCCGACCCCAACATTAGTCAGCCTGCACCTCAACCAGTGGTAGCGGTTGCTAGTAGCTTTCCCCCGCCTGTGTTTGGGGCAGAGCAAGTTGCAGTGCAAGACCTCCATGCTACCGGGTTGTCGGTGGATGAAGTGGACTATGCGGCAGTTGGGGCGGGGTTGGGCAGCTTTGTCTGGGTGGATTTATTGAGAATTTCTGGGGTAAAAAGCGATCGCATTGCGGCTTTGGGGATGGAGGCGCAGCCCTACGCCCGTTACAAGCGGCTTTGCATGAATTCGCAAATTCCTCTGCACGAACGGTTGCGCTCAAACTCAGATTCTTGTCCGGATAATATTTGGGGTTGGCCCAGCTATGCTTTACGGGAAGCTTGGCGCGACTTGTTTAAGGGAAGTATTGTCACAGCATTAGGGTATTTATGGCAAGTGTTTGCTGAACCAACCTTTGCCCAAACTTACACCCCCCGCGCCGGTAATGTATTTGACTCAATAGATAGAGAAGCCAAACGGATTGGTTGGGAGCAAATATTTCGCTACGGAAGCGTGCGGTCGATTCGGAAAACAGAGGATGGAAGGTATGCGATCGCTTATTCTCGCACCAGCGCCAACCGCCGCGACCATGCTTTTTTAATCGCCCGCAACGTACAACTAGCAACTGGCTATCCAGCAATTCAGTTTCTCCCTGATTTGCAAGAATACCGCGAAAAAACAGGCGATTTTAAATCAGTGGTGAATGCCTACGAAGAACATAACCACGTCTACGAACATTTAGAGCAATATGGCGGAACGGTGATGATTCGGGGACGGGGAATTGTCGCTTCGCGGATTGTACAGCGAATTTATGAAGCTAGAAAGAAAAATCAGAATATTGCGCTGTTACACTTGATGCGATCGCCCAAACCCCAAGGCAACAAATTTGGTACCTCTCAGCGTACCGTCGAAAATCACTACG
The DNA here is from genome assembly GCF_014695815.1 of Trichocoleus sp. FACHB-6. NCBI lineage: Bacteria > Bacillati > Cyanobacteriota > Cyanophyceae > Leptolyngbyales > Trichocoleusaceae > Trichocoleus > Trichocoleus sp. FACHB-6. Next base: position 65,968 of record NZ_JACJOY010000019.1, on the reverse strand, counting down.
AATTTCAACCCTTTAACTGGCCCAAAGCCTGCTGGGGCGGCGAATTGCGGGTAATGCTCGAAAAAGCCGACCCCCAAGCGCGATCGCGCCTACTAGCAGACTGGGGAGGCACCACCACCGCAGACCGTGGAGATTGGAAGCGCATCGTAGAAGAAGGCATCCGCCAAGGCTGGTATCAAATCGCCTTTGGTGCAGTTGAAAAAGTCGAACGCGACCCGCAATCATCAGCAACAGGACACACCATCACCTACATTCAAGAAAAAGGGTTAAAAGGGCAAATTCGGCTGGAAGCTGACTTTATCATTGATGCCACCGGACTCGATGCCAAAGTCAAAGCAAGTCCCCTGCTTAACGACCTCGTTAGCCATTACAACCTTCCCTTGCACGAAAATGGGCGCATAGCCGTCGCCAACGACTTTGAAATCGTTGATATGCGCGCCTCACGCGGGCGAATGTATGCTGCTGGTGCCATGACACTAGGTGGCCCCTACGCTGCTGTTGATAGCTTCCTCGGCTTGCAGTATGCCGCACTTTGTACAGTTGATAGCCTCGCAGCCGCGCGATCGCCAGGAATGCACCGCTTAAACCTTTTTAGTTCCCTTGGACAATGGCTAAAATGGGCAGCAAATCAATCCCCCTAGCATCAATTTCTGTATCGATAGTTAAGCGATTATGCAGAAATACACGTTCAGTAATTATCCTAAAAATCAACAATTTGTCAGTCTCCATCATCCGTCGGTGCAATATATAATTTAAAATTCAAATTCCTATGACTCCAACGCTGTTTGGTCGCTGGCAAACTCGGTTATTACTACTTGCAACAGTAGGGGTTTTAGTAACTTTACCCTTTCATTTGGGCATCATCGGCCCAGCGAATCCAGTTTATTTTTGGGTATTGCTAGATGTTGCTATCTTTGGACTGGCTTGGGATGTTCTTTATGACTATATCCAGAAATTCCGCTGGGATAGAGATTGGCCCGGAGTCTTGCAATTACTTGCTGGTATCTGGGAAGCAATATTTATAGTTCTATTAGTAAAAATATTTGGTTTACCAGGTGTAAGAAGAGATTTACCGCTGCAATGGTTCGCACTCCACTACAGCTTCGTCTGGCTTGCTGTCTATATAGCATCGCAAACAATTATGCGAATTATATTCCCCCGCTGGCGTTTTCGGGGCGGGCAATGGTTGTAGATTATCCCGTTGCTAGTTGTCTATTTCAGATTTAGGAAAGTCTTGAGTCAAACGATAGGCAGCTAAAACAATTAACCCTTGAAACGTTTTTGCTGTCCCTCATTTTTTCTGAATTCTAAATTCTTGCTATTGATGTTTGCGATCGCGCTCAGACTTAACCGAAAATACTACTCATACAAAGTTGCATTCATACGTGCTATGTCATCCTGAGTAAAGCGAACTGAAGCGACCTATTTGAATGCTACTAGGTATCAGCCATAACTAATATGAAGATATTTTGTATTTAAAATCACCTTCAAGCTTAACCTTAGTTTTATTCTCGGATAGAAGCCGCAGAAAACAGTAACAGTTAAATTATTTTAAACAACAAGTGGGTAATCACGGATCATGGTGTCTAAAACTTTCTTCGGTTTACGCACAATAATGGGCATTTGTCCATGCTGCTTGGGGTTTATGAACACAGGGCATTGTTTCAAAGGGAACTTCTAACCAAACAATTTATGATAAACTTGATCCCCAAATATAAAAACTTGCCATCAGGGATATGCAAAAATACTTTTAACTCGATTAGTAAGGCAAACACATCTAAATTTTGAACATCAATTAAATCGATAAAATACAGCGTAAAATTACAAAATTCCTACAACTCTTAAGTCATTCATTTAGCAAGACTTGAGAGATTAGATGCGTTTGCTCGGAGTGAACTGACGCTGTAAAGAGTTGATTTTAGCTAACTATCAATTTTTCGTGAATTTGCATATATGCACCTAGAACTCTGGCCTGGTAACGTTTATCCTTTAGGTTCCTACTGGGATGGCAAAGGTACAAATTTCGCTTTGTTCAGTGAAAACGCAACCGGTGTAGAACTTTGTCTGTTTGACAAAGACGGTAAGGAGAAACGCCTCACCCTGAAGGAAGTAGACAACTGGGTTTGGCACGGCTATGTGCCGGGGATAGCACCGGGACAACGCTATGGATACCGTGTATATGGCTCTTACGATCCATCTCAAGGTCATCGCTTCAACCCCAACAAACTCCTGATCGACCCGTATGCAAAAGCGATTGATGGCGATGTCGTCAATGGGCCAGAACTCTTTGGCTACTCTTGGGATGACCCAGAAGAAGACCTCAGCTTCAGCGAAACTGATAGCGCCCATCTGATGCCAAAATCGGTTGTTATTGATGAGTCCTTTGATTGGGAAGGGGATCAACTGCTGCGAATCCCATTCCACGAGACGATCATCTATGAAACCCACGTCAAAGGATTTACCCAGCTGCAACCGAATATCCCGGAACAACTGCGGGGTACTTACGCAGGACTGGCGCATCCGGCCGCGATCGCTCATCTCCAGACTCTAGGAATTACATCAGTAGAAGTGATGCCCGTGCATCACTTCTTAGGCTTTCCCGGACATCTCGCTGACAAGGGACTGAAGAATTTCTGGGGCTACGATTCCCTCAATTACTTTGCCCCCTACTCTGGCTATAGTGCCGATAAAACTCCGGGGGGTCAGGTACGCGAGTTCAAAGCAATGGTAAAAGCGCTGCACAAGGCGGGAATTGAGGTCATTCTGGATGTGGTCTACAACCACACGGGCGAAGGCAATCACCTAGGCCCTACATTGTCGATGCGGGGGGTAGATAATGCCGCTTACTATCGCCTGGTAGAGGACGATCCCCGCTATTACATGGATTTCACGGGTTGCGGAAATTCCTTGAACGTGCGCCATCCGCAAATTTTGAAGTTAATCATGGATAGTCTGCGCTATTGGGTCTTGGAGATGCACGTCGATGGATTCCGCTTCGACCTGGCCTCGGCACTGGCGCGAGAACTTTATGATGTGAATAATCTGGCAGCATTCTTTACCATTGTCCACCAAGACCCTGTAATCGCGGATGTGAAGCTGATTGCCGAACCTTGGGATGTGGGAGATGGCGGCTACCAAGTCGGCAACTTTCCCCTGCTGTGGTCAGAGTGGAATGGCAGGTATCGCGATGTCATGCGAGATTTCTGGCGCGGTGAGGATGGTAGCTTAGGGGAATTTGCCTATCGTTTCACGGGTAGCTCTGATTTATACCAGACCAACGGGCGCAGTCCTTATGCCAGTATCAACTTTATAACTGCCCACGATGGTTTCACTCTCTACGATCTGGTCAGCTACAACGAAAAGCACAACGAGGCGAATGGAGAAAATAACTGCGATGGCGATAGCCATAACCGTTCGTGGAATTGCGGGGTAGAAGGGGAAACCAATGACCCCGCAATTTTGGCGTTGCGGGAACGACAAAAGCGAAACCTCCTGGTGACGTTAATGCTTTCCCAAGGCGTACCGATGCTGGTTTCCGGGGACGAAATGCAGCGAACCCAAAAGGGTAATAATAATGCCTACTGCCAAGACAATGAAATTTCCTGGTTGGATTGGAATTTGCAAAATGAAAAAGCTGAGCTGTTAAATTTTACTCGCCAGCTAATCTACTTCCGCCGCAAACATCCGGTATTTCAGCGACGCAAGTGGTTTCAAGGAAGACCGATCCACGGTAGGACGATAAGCGATCTTGCCTGGTTCAATCCTGATGGTACCAAGATGACTGAGGAACAGTGGCAGATTGGTTTTTCCAAGGCAATTGGGGTTTTCTTGAATGGAGAGGAAATTCCCAGAGTTGGTCCCCAAGGTCAACGCATTATTGATGAGAGCTTTCTGTTGTTCTTTAATGCTCACTGGGAAATAATTGAGTTTACTTTACCAATTGATTTGCAAGAGCGAGAGTGGATGGTTGAGATTGATACTAAGGAGGCTGGTTTCGTAGAAGACGGAGCTATTTACACGGGTGATAAAGCTGTGCCAGTCACGGCGCGATCGCTGGTAGTATTACGCTGTCTGCCATAGAACTCAAGACAAATAAAATAGGCTTCGCCTTTTCTTAGGCGAAGCCTTCCTTTAGGGTTGATAAACGAGGAAGTATTAATTATGAATGCTCTTGCTCCGCTTGCGTCGCGCCCAGCGTGTGGCGTGCCAAATCCAAACAAACAAAGTGGCAGAAACCAACGCACCTAAGTTCCACTTTAGAGAACTTTTTATTAGACTAAGGCGCATATTTTGGCGCGTTGTTTGATTTTGGGTAGTGACAATCTTCTCAGCTTTACCAATTTCTGCAAGTAGTTTCTTTTTGAAGTCTTCAGTATTTTTAATTTCAGGCGATCGCTCTTGGGGATTTAAAGCCGCAAAAAGCTGATTCATATCTTCTTCAGTAGTAGCTTGTGCTAACCTACCTTTAAATTGTTGAATTTGCGATAACTGTTGAGATGATTGGTAATTGATTTGGGCAGTGTTGCGATTATAAAGTCGCCAAGTGTTATTAACTCCTAAAGGAATTAGCAGTAAAAATAATACTCCCAATGCTAGAGAAACCCAGGAAAAAAGTTTTAAAATAGTTGTTTCTAATTTGCGGCGATAACTTAAATCTCCGTAAAAAACTAACACCAGTCCTATCAAAGGTACAGGAACTCTTTCAACGAGAGAACCCATCATCTGAAATTCCCAGGTTGGGTTAGTAAAGCGTGGTGGAACAAGAATCTGAGAAAAATCAAAGAAGGCTAACATCAACAAGCCGTAACCTGCGACCCGCAAAAGTGAAATAGTCTGAATGTCTTTGCTTTCTGATTGGTTCATACAAGTAAAACTTTTTTCTAAATTGTTATTACTCAAAACTATCTATTGTTTAGGAAAGCGTGGTTTCCACCAGCGAAACCAGGAAAACCAAGCTTGTTCCAAAAGTTGATAGGAAGACTCAGGGTTAGTACCATTTAAAGGCGTGGATAAATGCGCCCAAAGACAACGGCGATCGCGCAAAGTTTCTTCACCTAATAACCAAGGCATCAAACGTCCTATTTGTAAGTCGTAAGTAACCTGATTTTTCAAAAATTGTTGCATAGTAACTGTACTGTTTCCGCGTGGGTTAATACAGGCATTCAAGTAAGCTTGATGCCGATAAACAAAGAGGCTATAAAAGCCTATTTCATTTTGCTGGCGTAACGCCTGTATCATCTCACCACGAGGTAGCTTGACATCAGTATGTTTTGGCAGCAAGCTATCGATATTTCCCAGAGTACCTACCACATAGCGCATCTCTATATTGATAGAAATGCCATTTTTAATATATCGATATTGCCTTCCAGCAATAACAGAATCGTATTGTCCGGGTAGCTGAGTTACTGTATCATTCAAAGGTTTAGTTTCCAATAATTGGGCTTCAGTTAATGGAACATTTAGAGGAAAAGTGAATAAGCTAACAGTTTTATTACCTGCTTCTGGATCTAATATTAACTTTAAAAGCGTCAAAATAATTCCAAAAAAAGTTATAGCTAGTAATATGCCTCGGAGTTCTTTGCTCAATCTCATTGCTTTTAAAACTCCATATTCTCTGGATGTTCCAGTTTGTTTTCATGTAGGAAAAGTTGGCATAAAATACCAAAAACCAAAATAGAAATTGTAGAAAATATTTGGTTGCCTTCAGAGCCATGCCAGTATTCAAATGCTTGCTGATTTGAGGATGCCACCAAAACCGCCATTAAAGCAACTCGAATCCCATTGATTAGAAATGCTAATAAAACACCGGCTGTGGGTAATAATATTTTTTTATAAAGTTCTGTAGGGAATACTAAAACAAAAAGCAGCGATAGCCGTAACAGTAACAACATCGCATTTAATCCAGAACATCCGGCATATATTTCTATAGCGCCGTTGGGTAAAATCACGTTTACGCCTTGGCGAGAAACTGTAAATCCTAAATACCAAAGCATGAAGGTTGAAAACTTAGCGGCTAATAGACTGGTATTAATTAGATTTTCAAGTTGTTGTAATAGTAATTCTTCAGGAATAACAAGAAGCAACACGATAATAAATTCCTGTAAATATTGCTTTAAACCATTAAAACCAGATGCTATTAAAGCCAAACCTAAAGCAAAAAATAATACAGCTATTTTAATAAATGAAGATTCAAACCAAAATAGAGATGTGCTTTTAATGAGGCTGGTAGCAATCAAGAAGATACCAAATAAAGTAGAAAAAATATCACTTTCTACTTTTAAAGTATTACGTTTTTTCCACAGCAAGGAGAATAAAGCACACCAAGACAAGACAGTTAAGCTTAAGCGATCGCTATCGCGAGTTAGCTTCCAGGTTAAGATTACTTGAACCGCAGCTATGCCGAAAGCGATCGCAAACAGCCATAACTTTGAGTTTCCTAATAACCTACCTACGGTGACAGTACGTTTTTTCATAGATTTAAACTTGCTTTTCTGGCTTTTTAGCAAGTTGTCCGCTTTGGCTGGTATTCCCCGCTATACATGATTTACTGGCTAATTTTCGTGTTTTTTTAAAACTAGAAACAGCGCCCCAAATACCCAACACTAATACCCCCAATGCTGAATGCGGTTCGTAGGGAACTGGAGTAGAACCAGTAGTAAACTCAGCACCGGTTAAATTAATAGTATAGGTGCCAATATTGTCATCAAAGCTATCTCTGAACCAGGCGCTAAGGGGCGACGCACCTCCAGCACCAGTTGGCCCTTGAACTCCCAACAATGGTGAAGGAAAAATTTCACCTCCAGCACTTATTGGCGAGTCTCCAAAGGTAGAGATCGCTAAATAGTAAACCCCAGCAGATAACAAAGTAGAAGGAATAGTTGACTGAGGAGTACCTGCATCGTCATCGTTTCCAAAAATACCTATGCCCGCTGAATTAAACAAGAATAACTGCGTGTCAATCGTAGTCCCAGTACCTACTGTTGTAACGGAAAATGGATTAACGCCATTTACGTATATTTGGAACAAGTCAATATCTTCACCTGCCGTTATTATTCCTAAAATACTGGTCAGGGGTGTTCCGGGCGGTTGGGTACTTACAGCCTGGCTTGTTGATAGCAATTCGCCAGCATTGCCAATCTCAGTAAATGTAGCAGCTCGTGTCACTTCTCCAACTAAAAAAGGCACAATACAAAAGGCAAAAGGCAAAAAGAGATAATTGTTCACTTTTTATTCTCCCAATTAGCAATTAACCTTTAAGAATTAGTAATTGGCTTAAGGTTCAACTTTTACAAATCCGCCTTAAAAAGGAAGTTTGGGGGCGATTTACACTAGACAAACTCAAGTAATAATCCCCCTTGCGCCCTTCTTAAGGGGAGTTTTAATCGGGATTGCACATTGCGTTAATTGGCAAATCCCAATTTAAGAACAACCTAGTGCTGAAGCCTGCACCACAGTTCTTAAGTCGCTAGTGAATTGCGCCGTGTATTGGAAGGGCGAAGAACCAGTGCAAATCATTGCAGTTTTATTTGGTCGTCGAGGAGCAAAATATGAATCTGCCTGAACGACAAGGTTTGTGCCTGTCCAAGATAAGCCTTTTACAGCTAAAGAATTGCTTTCTCCATTACTTAGCAAAGCTGATAAAAATGTGGCATTGAGAACATTACCAGTCTTAGGATCTACCCGTGCTAGAATTGCCACTTTTCTACCCCCACCTTGTCCATAGGTAGTTAACCAACCATTTGTAGCAAAGCGGCGAAAATCTTGGCTGGATGTTCCCTGTGTGCCGTCGGTGCTGAATGCAGCATATAAAATGCTGCTGCCATTCCAAAGTAAACCGTAGCCTCGACCATCAGCACCTGTTGTGTCGTAGTCTGTTTTACACCAAGTTCTTACACCATTGTCGAAACGCACCATTCGCGGGTCTTGGTTAATACTTGATACTTGCTGGTAGCCGATGTATATGGTTGACGATCCAAAGGTGACTCTAGGGCCGTTTTTAGCTCGAATTGTTGCTTCAGAATCGTTACAGGAAAAGGTGACATTACTGCCTATTGATGAAACTAAGTTAGTTTGAGAAATCGCACTTTGAGGGGCAGTGCCTCCACTGAGTCCTAATATTGCTGTTAGTCCAAGAAATACTAAACTTTTGTGGAAAGTGAGTGGACGTTTAAGTTGCTGAGACTGACGATCTGGAGTAGCTGTTTCACGGTCTAGGATCGGCTGCTCTTTCTTCAAACTGGCTAATTGCAGTTTGCAAACTATGGGCAGCGAACGAATATCCATGTGATAATTTCCCAGTGTAAAGTTCAATCAGGACGTCCTGGTTCATCTTTCCGTTTCTGGTTTGAACTTCCGGACAATCTATCGAGATATAGAGGGTTTTACTGAAAAGTTCAGTGTAATTACTGGCTAATAACCTAATTAAAGTTGGGTGGTTTTTAATTTCAGTAACTATTCGTAAGTGCTGGGTAGTTTGAAATTTGATACTGTTAGAAACAACTAGAAAAGATTGCGATCGCGTAGTATTATTTGCGTTTTTGCAGTTGTTTTTTGAGTTGAGTCGCCGCACCCCAACCGCCCAGCACCAATATGCCCAAGGTTGGTGAAAACTCGTAAGGCACTGGAGTAGAAGAATTAAAACTCAACTGCGTACCAAGGGCAGTCCCCCACGGTGCTGCGTCGCCTGCTTTGTACAAATAGCCATCCTCGGCGGCAAAGTCGTCAACAATGCTCAATGTCCAGGTTCCGTTGGGGTTCTGTCCATTGAACGCACTCAGGGGGTTACTAGGTCTGTAGGCACCGATAAACGGGGCGTTACCAGCGGTAATAGCGATCGCTGCTTGATCGTCGAGCAAGGTATCCTGAAAGTTGTCCTCAAAGCTTCCTACCTGCGAAAACAGTTCAATTTGTGTTCCAGTTGGCGATCGCAAGAAAACAGTCAAGTCAGAATCATAAGTATGCTGGGCGGAAAACCTCACGTTCAGGTCGGTGATGGTTCCCTCGCCGGAGACACTGAAAGTAAAAACCGATGTTGAAAAATCGAAAATCTGCCCGCCTGAGGCGATGTTGAAAACTGCTGCGTAAGCACTCGATGGTAAGCATAACAGTGCTGTCGTCAAAACAATATCAAAGAGATTTTGCCTTATGGGAGGCTTTTGGAATATATCCGACCTTCGCAAAATCTAATATCCAAAATCAATAAGTACGTCTACAGAACTTTTTCTACTTACCAGGAACCTCTAAAAATATTTTTACAAACATTTACAAGAGCAATTAACTTTAGCGGCTAAGGCGGTGAGCATAATTAAACGGAGATTGCAGGAGCCCTACAAACCCGGTTTCTTTGTTCCGTTTATTTACGCTCGGATTTAAGTAGACGAGCGTAAACGATTAATACAAATCGGACATTCTATTACATTTCTTAAAGCTTCAAAGCATTGATTAAAAAAGCTCACCATAAAAAACCTTGCTCAAGCAATATCTGGAGGCAAGTTTCTGGGGTTAGATTTGGGGGAAGGTCGATGTATTTGCTGATGTTCTTTGATCCGCTCTATTAAATTTACCCGAAAAATTTCATAGCCAGTGGTACGATTGCCGGGAGTATCAAAGAAAATTGTGCTGTCTATAACCTCCCTGCCGACCGTCTCAAACAAAATGTGAGTCACAGGCTCTCTTTGGGCAACAATTTGAGGCTCTGGCACTAACTGGAAACCCTTAGCGTCCTCAAGAGTTGAGAAAGCGTGTATCACCTTTTTTTGGACATCGGGTTCGGCGCGATTACTAAGGGTTGTCAATAACCAACCGGATTCTGGGCTTTGGAGAATGTAATACTCTAAATGTTGTAACCCGGTCGCATATTCGATGAGAACGGGCGCGATTTGGGTAATCCACTCAGGGGGTACACCATAAAGTTGCGCTTTGTCAATCAGTGCTAGAATCTGTTGGTCTAAATTCATATTGTTAATTTAAGGGCTTGTGCTGTTAACGGATGACGTTTGGGTATGCTAGGGTCTTGGTAACAATTTAGCCAGTGTGGGGAATATCTACCAGCGCGTGGAGGCAATTTTTAAACTACTATTTAACGAACTCCGAGAGTCAACAAAAGCCTCGGAGGATAACTGTCGTGAGGTGGCGGCGCGGATAGCCAGTGAAGTCGCCCGAATTTGTCATGAGAGTAAACGCATCCAAGATTCAGGAGATGTGGAAACTTGGGCGACGACGCTGGCTCGTCTTCGCTTGAAGCAATGTCTTCACTATTATCAGATGGGCGCACATCGGGGAAGAGTGGAATTACACGCTACTCTGAGTGCGATTGTCTATCGCTACATTACACCTTCACAAGTGCCAACGAGCTATCAGGCACGGCTGGTGCTGATTGAAGATTTCTTGCAAGGATTCTATGCGGAATCCTTAAATGCGTTTCGCCGCGAGAATGCGATTGTTACCAAGTATCGTCCCCATACTCTTTTAGAGTTGGCAGAATACATGGCTTTTGCCGAACGCTACGGCAAGCGACGCATTCCCCTTCCGGGCCATCGCACTCAGCAACTAATCATCCTGCGGGCGCAGACATTTTCGCAACAGCAACCTCCGGAAACTTCCGTAGATATGGAGCAGGCGGCAGAGGGAGGCGGTACCGAGTCAGACTCGGTTTGGAATGAAGCAACGGTGCATCAGGTGCGGGAGGCAATGGTAGGTCATGAACCGGAACCGTTGGAAAAGAGCCTGCGCCAAACGGTGGTTAAGGAGTTGATGAAATATCTCAAAGACCGCCAGCAGCATGAATGCGTCGATTACTTTACGCTGCGCCTGAAAGATTTATCCGCCGGGGAAATTGAGGCGATTTTGGGTTTGACTCCCCGCCAGAGGGATTATTTGCAACAACGCTTCAAATATCATTTAATTCGGTTTGCCCTTTCCCATCGCTGGGAACTGGTGCATCAGTGGTTAGAAGCGGATTTAGAGCGCAATTTGGGTCTAACACCCCAGCAATGGCAGGTGTTTCAAGGAGTTTTGAGCGCTCAACAGGCTGAATTACTACGATTAAAGCAACAGGGAGTGGAACCAGCAGCGATCGCTCAGACTTTAAATTGTACAGTTTCTCAGGTCGAAAAGCGATGGTTTAAGCTGCTGGAGCTTGCCTGGGAAATTCGCAATCGTTCAGTATCCGGAGCAAGTGCATCTCAAGATGAATAGTGACCTAGATAACAATTCTGAAGCGATAGATAACCGCTTCCTAGCATGGCTGCTAAAGGATTCTAACCCCACAGCAGCAGAACCACCACAAGACCCTAACTTGGAAGGCGATCCTGTGGAGGCAATGGAATTGGATTATTCTGATCCCCTAGACTCAGAAGACCTGAGCCTAGTATTAGACCACCTCGATGAAGCGGCCCAAGGCTGTCAACCACTCAACTTGGGAGGAGAAAAACCGACTGTGCAAAATCGTTTCCATACCCTTTTGAAGCGCAAACTGCAAGTTGAAATTGAACGTAACCCACCTCTTTTTCCTTGGGAGACGGAAATTTGCAACTACGAACCCGATTATTTAGACGGCGAGGCTGAAAGCTCTGTTCCCCTGTGGATACCACAGCTTTCTAACTTCAGTCTGCCTGTCACCCTCCCCGAAACGGTTTTAACACAACTGCTAGATTCCTGTCAGGAGGTCGTGCAGTCGCCGCTAGCGCAGGGAGCGAAATTGGTGCGTGCCGCTAGTGCCTTGTTTCCAGAACAACGCCAGACACTAAACCAGTTAGCAGGAATGGTGTTGCTGTACCCAACCCGTTCCCCCCAAGAGCAGCAACTTTTCACCAATCGTTACGAAGAAGCTACAGATAGCCAACAGATGGCGCTGTCCTTATTGGCGGCTCGAGAAATCATCAAGGCGCTGACGTTGCCAGTATCGCCCGACTCGAAGCCTGTGGAGCGACATTGGCAAACATCTCTGGGGATCATGAGCATCCAGGCAGAATACCAGGTAGAGGGTAGGGTTCCCAGGTGCAGGATTGTTAGTCGTTTGCCTCGTGGCGGCAGTTTGACGCTGCGAACTGCTGTTGCCTCTGCAACAGCGCAGCGTTCCTATCCAGGCTACCTGAGTGTAGAATCGTTTGATTTAGAACCTAATCAGACTTATCCTCTGGAAATTCGCTTGTCAGAAGTGGATCAACCACCGCTGATTTTTGCGATCGCAATTAGTTCGTAGTCATTAGTTCGTAGTCATTAGTAATTCGTCAGCAGTCAATCGTCACTTAAGGCTTGTCGAGTTGAAACGTTGGGTAGAGATTCTCGTTCTAACAGCTTTCCAACCTTCCAACACATACGGATAACTGACAGCAGACAAAGCACAATAGACTAATGACCAATAACTAATGACTAATGACTAATTCAGTTTTGCATCGGGTGCGGCAACGGCTAGAAACAACACCGAAGCCGGAAACGGAAGAATCAATCCTGCTACGGGTGCTGGTGCAGGCACTCGTAGTGGTGGGAATTATTGCCACGGATGTAGCGGCGGAAACTCAGATTAGTTTATGGGCTGTGCCGCTGAGTTTAGTTGGTGCGACGTGGAGTTACTATCGACGACGCGATCGCAATGTGCCTGTAAAATTTTTGATAGCGATTGGGATGGTGGTAGCACTAACAGTTTTTCTGAGAAATCTGTTTGGTGCTTTGAATGATACACGCTTGGTGCTTGCAGAATTGTTGATTCATCTGCAAGTGCTGCACAGCTTTGACCTCCCGCGTCGCAAAGATTTAGGCTATTCGATGGTGATTGGGCTGATTTTGTTGGGCGTTGCTGGTACAGTTAGCCAAACATTAACCTTTGCACCCATTTTGCTGTTGTTCTTGGGCGTAGCGCTGCCTGTTTTGGTGCTAGATTATCGCTCTCGGTTAGGCCTACTTGAAGGCAAAAGTAAAAAGACAAAAGTTAAAAAAAATCCCCAAGAAATTAAAAACACTTTTAAGTTTTACTTTTTACTTTTTACTTTAATTGTGGGGCTGGGACTAACTATTTTTGCAGTGATGCCCCGGTTTCCTGGCTATCAACTACAAACATTTCCAGTTAGCGGGCCTCAAGGTTTAGAACAACAAAATTTTTCTAGTAACGGCCGCGCCATAGTTAACCCTGGTTACGCCAGACAAGGTAAACAAGGTAGCGGTGGAGGCGGCGGGCAAAACCAAGAAAGGGGAGCCGGGCAGATGGATGATACCTTCTACTACGGCTTTAGCAGCAAAATTAACCAGAATCTCCGGGGAGAGATGAAGCCCAAAGTGGTGATGCGAGTGCGATCGCAAGCCGAGGGATTTTGGCGAGTGCTGGCTTTAGATCGCTACACTGGTCAGGGTTGGGAGATTTCCCGCGACAAGCAAACGCAGACTGTGCAACGTCCAGCTTGGTCGTACCGATTTTTCCTTCCCAGACAGGTAATCTTCACTGGGAAAACTAAACAGGTGATTCAGAGTTACACAATAGTGTCTGAACTGCCGAATCTGATTCCCGCCTTATCCTATCCTAAAGAACTGTATTTTCCCACACAGGAAGTAGCGGTGGATACCGAGAGCGGTTTGCGAGCGCCTACAGGTTTGGGAGAAGGATTTACCTACACCGTGATTTCTGAAGTACCAGTACGCGATCGCGCTCTTTTGGCGAAAACATCAACAAACTATTCCGAAAGAATCCGCAATTACTATCTGCAAGTTCCTCCAGAAATCTCTGACAAAGTGCGGCAGCTAACCGAAGAAATATTAGCCAAATCGAGAAAACCCATCACCTCTCCCTACGAAAAAGCTCTCTACTTAGCTCAGTATCTCAAACAAAACTACACCATCCCACAAGACCCTTTTGGCTTGCCTTTTTTGGATGAAAAGGAAGACTTAGTAGAAGCATTTCTCTTCAAACACAAAGGAGGTTATCCTGACCACTTCTCCAGCGTTTTAACAATTATGTTGCGTTCGGTTGGCATTCCATCCCGGCTAGTAGCAGGCTTTTCACCAGGGGAGTTCAATCCCTTCACTGGCTTCTATGTCGTTCGCAACACCGACGCTTACGCGATGACAGAAGTGTATTTTCCCAACTACGGCTGGTTTGCCTTCGATCCGATTCCCGGTAATCCCTTAATTCCCCCCTCAGTTGAAGAAGACCAAACCTTTAGCGTGTTGCGCCAGTTCTGGAAGTGGGTTGCCGGGTGGTTGCCTTCACCTGTATCAAGTTGGTTAAATAACGTATTCGGTGCCATTATCATTTGGCTGATTGGGGCGATAATCTGGCTCTGGGCGCTGCTTTCCAATGGCTGGGTGGGATTGTTTACTGGTATTATCTTGTCAATTTGCCTGGGGTTCCTTGGTTGGTTGGCTTGGAACAGGTTGCAAGCATTGCGTTACCGTCTCTGGCTGGGTAAGTTGCCGCCGATGGAAAGTATCTACCAGCAAATGCTTAAGGAGTTGAGTGTCCAAGGATATGCCAAGCACCCGGCACACACTCCCCTAGAGTATGCTTATCAAGCACGTCAACACCATTCACCTGACAAAGCCGAAGTCATCAACGAAATTTCTCAGGCATATGTCCAATGGCGTTATGGCGGAGAGACACCGAATTTAAAACAGTTGCGATCGCGCTTGCAAAGTTTGAAAAAATCTCAAATGAAGAAGGTTTGGGAGAAGCGATCGCGTTTAAAACTCGTAAAACAATAAACTGTAGACAGGCAAGATGCCTGTCTACAGTTTATTGGCTTTGAAATTTTTAGTTGTTTACCGCCCAACGACTGGCAATTGGCATTCGCCAACCAGTACCAAAAGCGCGATCTGTAATCTTAATTCCCGGAGGTGCTTGTCGCCGCTTAAATTCCGCACGCGCTACCAGCTGCATCACTCGGTTAACAACAGTTGCATCGTGTCCGGCGGCGATAATTTGGGCTGATGATTGATGCTCGTGAATTAAGCGTTGTAAAATGTCGTCCAAAATATCATAATCCGGCAGAGAATCTTGATCGACTTGACCGGGTTTTAATTCTGCACTCGGAGGCTTGGAGATGATATTGGTGGGGATAATTTCTTGTCGGATAGAGGAAAGATTAGCATTCTTCTGTTCCCCAGTCCCCAGTCCCTCAGCATTCAGCCAATTACAAAGCGAATAAACGCGAGTTTTAGGTACGTCAGCAATTACAGCTAATCCGCCATTCATATCGCCGTAAAGCGTACAGTAGCCAACCGCCATTTCTGATTTATTACCTGTAGATAGTAGGAGATAGCCAAACTTGTTAGCGATCGCCATCAATAAATTACCCCGAATCCGCGATTGAATATTCTCCTCCGCAAGTCCAAAAGATGTGTCAGCAAACACCTTTTCCAGAGTTTTGTCGTAACCTGTCATTAAATCGCCAATCGGCAGAATTTCAGTTGCAATGCCCAGATTTTCCGCTAATTCCAGCGCATCTTTAATAGAATGATCGGAACTGTAGGGAGAAGGCATGAGAATGCCGAATACATTCTCTGATCCTAATGCAGAGGATGCGATCGCTGCCACTAATGCCGAGTCGATCCCACCACTCAAACCAATAACTACTTTAGAAAAGCCGCACTTACGCGCATAGTCTCGCACCCCCAACACCAAAGCACCCCAAATTTCCTCATCTTCAGTTTCTGGTAAAGGCGATATTTTTCCCTCACCTCTTAACGAGGAGGAGTTGGCGGGGATCAGATCCCGCTTTTCCTCATCAAATTCTATTAACACCAAATCAGTTTCAAAAGCAAAAGCGCGACTAACTACCTCACCAGTACGATTTAAAGCGAAACTGCAACCATCAAAAATTAAGTCATCATTTCCCCCAACCTGATTAGCATATACGATTGGTTTATTGAAGCGAGACGCGCTATGTCGCAACATCGATTCTCGCAACTTGTGCTTACCAACTCTGTAAGGCGAAGCTGATAAATTTACAATAAAATTTACATCCAATTGAGCTAAATCAACAATTGGATTTATTGCATAGCTGCGCTTACCCCAAAATTCCTCATCATTCCACAAATCTTCGCAAATTGTTACTCCGATGTGGAGATTGTCGAGGGTGAAAGCATTAGCTTGCAGCCCTGGTTCAAAATATCGATATTCGTCAAAAACATCGTAGGTGGGTAACAGTCGCTTGTGAAAAATTTGTTGTAACTGACCATTTTCTAACCAGGCGATACTGTTAAATAAAGGTTTCCCGCCAGCAACGTGCGCTTTTGAATTTGGTTCAACTGTTCCCACTAAAACAGCTATATTTGGCGGTAAATTTTGCGCTAATTGCTGTAAAACGTTTGCCATTGATTCAATGAAGCTGGGATTTAAGAGCAAATCCCGTGGCGGATAACCGCACAAAGAAAGTTCCGGTGTTAACAATAAACGGACATTATTCTCAGATGCAATTTTAGCAGCATTGAGAATTTGTTGGGCGTTGTTGGCGAGGTCGCCAATTGTAGGGTTAAGTTGAGCGATCGCAATTTTCATATATAGCCATTCTATTTGATGTGTGAAAGCTACTTTTTTAAAACGAACCGCAGAGACGCCGAGAAATAAGATTTTATATATAAATAAGGTTGGCTATGTTTGAATATATTACATTATTTATTTCTTGATTTCCAATGGTGTAATTCTTCATTCATAAAATAAGTGATCAAATCTTGATATAACTTTTCAATTACATCAGGATTTAAGCCTTGTTCTTCAGCCCAAACACGTCTTTGCTGCATCATAGCCTGACGACGTTCTGGGGCTTTTACACTTTCTTGACTGGTTTTGAACTTGGCAGCAGCTTTCACATATTCAAATCGCTTGCCAAGAAGTTCGATAATTTTCCGGTCAATTTTATCAATCTCATTACGAATGTCTTGGATATCTAAAGTCTCTTCGGGTTCCATGTTTTATTTTTTTAACGCAGAAGATTAAATTACTTGGTGTACCTTGGTGTTTAAATAAAAACCAAAGGCTTATCCTTAAACGGGGCAAATGCTTCAGCATCAAACCGATACAAACTAGCCGGACGGCCAGCACCACGCGACACTTTTACTTTAGTATCGTAAAGAAAACCCAGCTTCAACAACCGGGCGCGAAAATTGGAATAATCTGCAAAATTATCCCCTAAAACTGTCGTGTAAAGCTGATATAAGTCACTCAAAGTAAATACCTCTGGCAACACTTCAAATGCAACTGGGCTATACTCTAACTTATTTCGCAAACGCCGATGACCGTACTCTAAAATTTTATTGTGGTCAAAGGCGAGTTGCGGCACTTGTTCTAAGGGATACCAAGCAATACCACTAACGCCATCGGCAATTAATTCAGCTTCTTCAAACCGTACCAGAGCAAAGTAACTAACTGATAGATAACGCACCCCATAACTACCATCACATTCCCTCGGATCGCGTCCCGGCCCGCCAAAGGTGTATAACTGTTCTAAGTACAAGTTTTTGACGCGAATTTTTTCAGCTAAAATTCGATAGGCGGCATCTTCTAAAGATTCTCCTTGACGGACTAAAGTACCGGGTAAGCACCAATGTCCTGAGAAGGGTTCTTCTTGGCGCATTACTAACAAAACTAACAGTCGATTTTGCGCTGTATCGACTGAGAAAATTACGTTATCAACTCCGACTTTGAAATCGGCTAATGTCGGTTGTTGTGCTATTTTTTTCGAGCCGCGTCCTGGCATTCGTATAAACGTTCTCTATTGATATAGTCTTTGACGGTGGTCGTCAAGGCTTTGGTGTTTCCATTCTCACGATACGCTGTAGAGGAAACCGCTGGCGCGTTAAGGTGAGCGATCGCTATGTGCGCCCCCATCTGCCGCAGTTCCTCTAAACTAGAGTCTTCTATCGGATATCCTGGTCTAGGTACTACCAGCAGTTGCACTTGCCGCAACCAATCTTCAACTCTATACCAACGCGGCATCTGGCTAACTAAGTCGGAACCAATTACTACTGTAAAGTCTACCGACATTCCCCAAATTGCCCTCGCCTTCTGCACTGTCTCCAGAGTTCTCGGACTGCTGAGTTGCTGAAACAGGCAGATATTGTGCCAAGTTGAATTAAGTTCCTCAATCAGCAACCGTAGCATTCTGGATCGATGTTCCAGGGGCGTTTGGTGAGACTTAAACGGATTATCCGATGCCCACACCGCAACCAGATCGTAGTGTTGAGACAGCCAATTAAGGATCGCCTGATGTCCCGATGTCGGCGGGTCGGCACTTGTACCAAACAAAGCAATTCTCTTCATTTTCTTCCTTTGGGTTCATATAGCGCTAACTGCATTAGCGTAGCCAAGGCGGTTCATTCCTTCGATTAACCAAGACGAGTTTCTTCAGTCAACAACCTCAGCGCCTCAGAAATCTCCACAGATACAGAAATGGGAGAATCAAGCGATCGCGTTAGAGCTGGTAAACTAGCAACTGATGCAGCTGTACGCTCTCGAATTTCCGCTAAATCTGGTAACTGCACCTGTTCGCCCTGTTTAACCACCAGCTGCAACAAAGGTTCTTCTCCATTCGGGCTTTCCGTCAACAATCCCAATCTGTCTGCTTTAACCTGACTTCCCTGATGGCGGCGAAAAATCTGCTTTCGACCAGGATAAGTTATCTTACCGCTCGATTCTTTCATCACGGGAATGCCATCAATTTCCACCAGTTTATAAACCCCATTTAAAGATGTTCCCGTAACCAGTCGAGTTCCCAGCCCATAACCGTCGATGCAAGCGCCAGCTGCTTTCAATCTGGCAATTTCGTATTCATCCAAATCGCCACTGGCAAAGATGGGAACATCGGGTAAAAGCGATCGCACTTGTTTAGATAAAGTTACCAAATCACCCGAATCTATCCGCACCCCAGCCAATTGTGTTTCCCCTGCTGCTAACATTTGTGCCAAACCTTGGGCAGCGGCGACTGTATCGTATGTATCAATCAACAATGGCGCACCAGGAAAATAGCGGTGGAATGCCTTAAAAGCCTCTTGTTCGCTTCCAGATGTGGCTGCGATCGCCATCACTAAAGCATGAGCAATCGTTCCACTAGGCTTTTGACCCAATTTGATCGCTGCCAACACATTAGAAGTGGCATCTAACCCAGCTGCCAACGCCGCCCTCGCCGCCCACACAGAGGCTTGGGGACTAAACGCCCGTCGCGTCCCGAATTCTAGCAGTGTCGCTTGCGCCCCAGCCGCATCGCGCATCCGCGCCGCCCGCGTCGCCACCAAACTCTGATAGTTGATGGTGTTCAGCAGGTAGGTTTCTACCAACTGAGCTTGCCATAAGGGTGCTTCCACCCGTAGCAGCGGCTCGTTAGCAAAAACAGCCGTTCCCTCTGGAACTGCCCACACATCGCCTGTGAAGCGACCTTCCTCCAGCAGCGACCAAAATCGCGCTGGTGCTTGTGCAAAAATCCCTGTCGCCTGCAAAGCCTCCAGCTGACTTGATGTAAAGCGGAATTTCTCCAGGTAGTCTAGCGCCTGCGCCAGCCCCATCGCAATCAAATAGCCAAAGCCGTTTGGTAGCCGCCGCACAAACAACTCAAAGCTGGCGCGTCTTTGCTCCAAACCTTCGCCTGTGTAGCAAGCTGCCATCGTCAGCTGGTAGAGGTCGGTCAGGAGGCTATAATCTTCAGGCGCGATCGCCAGTTCCCGATCTTCTGCCCTTTCCTGCTCCTGAAGCGGGTTCGGGTGCTTTGCAAGTCCGTCAAGGGAAATTTTCATAATCTTGCTACCTTGGCAAGAATAGTTTCTACGATTATAGTGCTATTCACCAAAATACTGCCAAGGTATTTTGATAATCTTTTAAAGAAAACAGATGTATCAGGTAGGTTACATGACCTCTGACGGCTATTTATATCCTTTGTATACTATTATTAATAGTATTTTTATCTAAAACAGAGAAATAAAGAGCGATCGCATAAAACTATAACTGCGCCGCCCTGAAGAAAGCCGGATGCTCTCCATAACAGGAGCAATTTCCATCAAAAGTCATAATTATTAAAGTAAATTGTTGAAAATATAAGTAAGTTTAAAAAAGTTGTAAAAGTTTTAATGATACGCACCGCTTTCATCAACGAGAAGCAAAGTATTGCAAACCTAATCAAACAAGTATTGCAAATAAACGTCAATAATCCAAAACTACTCATAATGGTAAGTATAGAGGGCTAATTTACATTTCAAGCCTACAAATAAACCGGGAGAGTAAGTATATGGGTATTACCCGAATGATGGATAGTATCACCCAGTATTTTTCCGAAGCGATCGCCCGCATCTTTGGCCCAAGTGACGATGCTTATCCTGTGACTGGAGTGCAGCCTTTTTCAGGCGACCCCTTAAAAGAAACTAGAAGGGCTGATTGGTAGCCAAGTGAATGTCTTTTTCTGTCGTCGTGTGGTCAATAATCAATAATTTGGTGGGGAAAAGCGTTTTTTCTCCACCAAATTTTATTGAAATATTTCTAAACAATCATTCGGCGTAGCTGATGTTGCTGTTGATTAAATTGTTTTTGTTCTAGGGTCAACGCATCGTAACTAATAGGCGATCGCATATCCCACTGAAATTCAGCTAAGATTAACAAGCTAATCACCATCACGCCTCCAGCGATCAGAAACTCCCAACCACAAAAGTAGGGAAGGAGAAATATACATAGCAGGTGGACAATTCCAGCCAGAAGGATAGCACGCGATCGCACCCCTAAACCAGTCAAGAAATAGCCAAAGGCGCTCAACCCCAGCCACAACGGACACAGGCGCATCAAAACATTTCCCCAGCCCAAGAAAATACCCAAGTCAGTCAGGACAAGCCCCACTAACATTAAAATCACCCAGCAATACAGCACCCAGCTAACCTGCTCCACCTTAACCCAAAAGCGCGTCCATACTACCATTACAGCAGTACCAATCAGAGTCAGCGCTGACCACAAAGCAGCTTGAATATTCCAACTCAAAGGGAAAAAGTGGGCGGTGAAAAAAATCGCGGCTGATATCAAACCCCAGAAAATGCAAGCTTGATCGATCCGAGTATAAAACGTGGAATAAAGCGTAGTGTTTCCGATCTGCAAATGAATACGCCAAAGGCCTTGGAGATCCTGAAAATCAAGGTTTTTTTGTTTGCGGCGCAGAGGCGGTACTGTGGAATTAAAAAAAGTCATTTGATGTGCTGCTAATAATAGATAGATAAGTTGCTGTCTATCTAATTTGCACATAGGAAGATTTAAGCAATTAGCACAGGGGAAGAATCTAGCCCATGACTATTCGCTAATAATTGCTCTCGCAAGCAATTTAATATGCAAGTTAAATTTATGACAGCTTTGTATTGTGTTAATGCTTAATTTTGTACTAATAAGCCTTTATCGGGAATCTGCCAGTGGAAAGGATATTGTCTATTTTTAATCTATCAATGGTAGGAAATACTTTAGAGTAAACGGTAATTAATTATACAAATTGCTTATTAATGGCATTAAAAATAAGTCTATATACATAAGCTTTGAATAATTAAACAGGCAAAAGAAATAAATTTGAGGTTTACTTAAGAAGGTTTTTAGGGAATAGTATGTAGCTTGCTTTGGCGTAGCAGTACGCAAGTGTCACCCAACCAATGCTTATGGGTAGTGGGTTCTGCATCCTCTTTCCCAACAAATCCCAGGTTTTGAATTTTGAGTTTTTAAGTAAACCTAAACCGTATTGAGAAAAACTCGACCATTAAAAAACCCGGTTTCTGGGAGAAACCGAGTTTTTTCAAGAAATGTTGAAAGGTTTAAATAGTGATTTGGCGGAGGCGATGTTGTAACTATAAGCTGAGACAATATTTTCAGGTTAGCAGCAACCCAGTCAAGAAAAATGCGATCGCTGCACTGCCCACAGGAACTGTTAAATTATCAATACCGTACCAGGAAAATGCTTCTAAGGCAGTAGCAGCTAAGGCAACTGCCAACGGCACCGCCCAACTTTGCCAGATATTGCCATGAACGCCGAGTAAAATCAAGCTACTGACCGCATAGCTTACCAAAAACATTGTAAAAGAGCCTTCCCAACTTTTTTTGCTCCCCCCAAATTGATAGGGATGCTTACCAAATTTCTGCCCAATCAGCGCTGCTAGCCCATCCCCCCAAGTCATTACTAAAATTCCCAGCGCCGCATATTGGGGTTGGTTTATAGACCAGAACCAAGCAACTAAAATCCCAATACTAAGGGCGTAGCAAAATGTTCCCCAACTCTTGCGCCCAACGCTGTTAATCCCTGGAAGGATTGGGAATTTGTATGATAAAAGGGCAACGCTACTCGCTAGAATCGAAGCCGTAATACCTACCCAAGCGGGAATATTCAGCCACCAGGCAAGCAAAATCACATTGCCAGTACCAATGTGTACCACCTTCCGCACCCGTTCCGGATCTGTGGAGGTATACCGATGTAGTCCCTCTGCTAGTAGTACAATAACGCCAAGACAGACTCCAATTAAGGCAATTTGGAGCCATAGCTGTGGGAATGATTCTAACGAAGACACAGAGTTAAACAAAGACTTTATTCAAAGGGGAAAAAGCTCTATTACCAATCTATTAGATTAAGGTGCCAGAATGAAAATATTACTGATTTGGTTAATTAAAGGATACCGGGTTTTGATTTCTCCGCTGTTTCCTCCAGTTTGTAGGTTTCAGCCGACTTGTTCTAAATACGCAATAGAGGCGGTAGAGAGATTTGGAGTATGGCGCGGCGGTTGGCTTGCGATTCGCCGCATCTTGCGCTGTCATCCGTTCTACCCAGGCGGTTACGATCCGGTGCCACCTGCGCCCGAAACAACTAAAGATTAAATTATGTCATTGAGATTATGCGTGATGGTGAGCGATCGCGATCGCTTACCATCACTCTATCGGGTAAATTCTCAATGCTGTCCTCAATATCATCATTTATTATTCTTCCTGTAATCTAACTATTGGTATAGTTTTTTAAGCATTTTGATAGATTCTACATTCAAATCGCAGTCGATTAAAGTATCGAAAAACTAACTATATGGCTAATCAAAATTAGCCTGTTATCTATAAATACAAATACTTAAAAATGTAAAAAACCGTAGGTTACACTTGATGATGCCGAACCAAGCTGTTACAAACATTTATTTGGTTTTACTAGGGTTTATCCCTATCTAAAAATTATTTAAAATAAAACTAAAATCTGGAATTTTACCTTTTTAATTGGTAGATACATTTAGGCAAAAACCAGAATTACTTAAATATTCGCCATGTCTAACAATAATAAAATTTTGACTTTCTGCATTAGCACACTTGCAGTTTCTTCTGTAATGTCGGCTACTCTAGTGCAAGCAGCACTAACAAACCAATCAAAAGTAGTTATTAGAGGGATCGGGGCAGTCCGAATTGGCATGACTGTTTCCCAAGCTTCACAAGCTGCGGGTACTCGGCTAGTTTCAACTGGCGAATACCCTAATAACAGTTGCCAGTACGTCAAACCGCAAAAAGGCCCCAGTGGTGTTGGTTTCATGGTAACAAACGGTCGCATTTCTAGAGTAGATGTGTGGACAAATAGGACGATTACTACTCTCAGAGGCGCACGTATCGGTGATACTGAAGCGCGAATCAAGTCACTTTATCCAGGGCAAATTAAAGTTACTCCACATCAATACGTTTCTGGGGGACACTATCTGGTATTCGTGCCACGAGATGCTGCTGACAAAAACTATCGAATACTATTTGAGACTGATGGCAAGCGTGTTACTCAGATCAGATCCGGTAAACTTCCTGAAGTAAATTTTGTAGAAGGATGTAGCTAGTTGCTAATCTAAGAGTAAGGAATTAGAAGTTATTAATTTTTAACTTCTAATTCCTTAGTTTTGATGGTTATCAATTGTGCCGGAGTTATAAAAATTAATGAGCCGCGAGAGCAATCAGTCGGCAGGGGAGCGCTTAGGAAGAAAAAGAAGATAAGAAAGAAGTAAGGAAATTTTAGGAATGGTGTAAGGTTGGTTTAATCAATTTATTAATCAAGGAGGTTAAATGGAAGTTAAAAATCCTACGAAGTTACAACTAGACTTAAGGGAACAGTATTGATTTATTAATATCACCAATCTAAATAAATAAAGAGTATTAAGTGTATTTATTACAAGACATAATAAGAATGATGTCAGCCAGAGGAAACTGAGCATGAAAGCTTATCAGGAGATTGCAATTGTAGAGTGTGGGGAAGCGATCGCTGCAATTCCTTTGGAGCAATTTGCGGTAGAATCTCCTCATCCTTATCAAAAGCTGGGTGCTAGTTATGGAGCGCTTTCGCCATATTATCTCCGCCAAAGTGTTCTAGATAGCTTAAAGGTAGCCCAAGCTCTCCTGCAACAAGTACATCAGGGTTGGCAAATCAAAATTTTTGACGCTTATCGCCCGGTGGAAGTCCAGCAATTTATGGTAGATTACACCTTTGCTGAAGTTGTTCAGGCGCGGAAGTTAAATTTAACTGAGTTAACGGAAGCACAGCGTCAAGAGATTTGGGAACAAGTTTATCAATTTTGGGCATTCCCCAACTTGAACCCCGCAACACCACCGCCTCATAGCACTGGTGCTGCGGTTGATGTGACGTTAGTAGACGACACTGGGAAGACTGTTAACATGGGAACCCAGATTGATGAAATATCTCCTGCGTCGTATCCAGATTATTATGCTGATAGCACTGATGCCGCCCAACAGCAGTATCATATTTATCGGCAGTTGTTGAATTCTGTGATGTGTAAAGCTGGATTTCGCCGTCATCCTAATGAGTGGTGGCACTTCTCGCTAGGCGATCAGATGTGGGCTTGGGCTTACAATCAAGAAAATCCAGCCCAACCGATGACAGCACGATATGGAAGATTAGTGTAGAGATGGTGTATATGTCTCTACAGAAGTTAGGACATTGAATAAGTTGCCAGATATCCTAAATTAAAGAAAGATAGATAAAAGAATTATGGCGGTACTATGCGCGGATACGTATTAATATTTAATACCGGGACAGAAAACGAGGGGATGCACTCGCTGCGAATTGGCGATCGCAACTTGCTCTTACTTTTTGAAGCAGAAGATGATGCTATTCGCTATGCTCTGCTACTAGAAGCTCAAGATTTTGCCACTCCCACTGTGGAGCCGATGGAATCAGAGGAAATTGAGGAAATTTGTCAAGACTTAGATTACGACTGGAAGTTAATTCCGGAAGGATTTGTTCCTGAAGACGATGTAGAACGTCTTTTTTTAGCTCCACCGGAAAATAACCTTTCCAAAACCGATTGGGAACCAGATGCTCCTGAACCGGAGCTTTCGGATTTAGACAAAATTCGTCGTCAACTAGAAGGACTGTTGTAATAAGGATCGAGGATGAAAAATCTGGAGGAGCGGGGGCATCTTTTAACAGAGCAAATTAACCCCAATAGTCAGAACTTAGATCAACTGAGTTCTTTGGAATTGGTAGATTTGTTCAATCGCGAGGATGCTCAAACACTGGTGGCGATCGCATCCGCCAGAACTGAACTAGCCCAAGCAATAAATACTACAGCTAGTGCCTTAAGTCAAGGGGGACGGCTTTTTTATATCGGTGCTGGGACGAGTGGACGTTTAGGCGTGTTGGATGCAGCAGAGTGTCCGCCCACTTTTTGTACGCCGCCAGATTTGGTACAAGGGATTATTGCTGGTGGTGCGGGGGCTTTAATTCGTAGCTCTGAAGATTTGGAAGACAAAGATGAAGATGGAGCGAATGCGATCGCGCAACGCCATATCACCAATCTCGATGTCGTCGTGGGAATTAGCGCCGGGGGAACGACTCCCTTTGTCCACGGTGCGATTCAATCAGCACGTGGGCGGGGAGCGACTACAATTTTGATCGCCTGTGTCCCCGCTGAACAAGTCAGCATTGAGGCAGATTTAGATATTCGCCTGATAGTGGG
Source organism: Trichocoleus sp. FACHB-6 (assembly GCF_014695815.1). NCBI lineage: Bacteria > Bacillati > Cyanobacteriota > Cyanophyceae > Leptolyngbyales > Trichocoleusaceae > Trichocoleus > Trichocoleus sp. FACHB-6. Next base: position 40,060 of record NZ_JACJOY010000019.1, on the reverse strand, counting down.
GCCAGAAGTGCTGGCAGGTTCGACACGCCTCAAAGCTGGAACTGTGACGAAAATGGCTTTAAACATCATCTCCACAGGCGTGATGGTGCAGTTGGGCAAAGTTTACGGCAATCGCATGGTAGATGTCGCCGTCACCAATAAAAAACTGCGCGATCGCGCCTTAAGAATGTTGCAAGACCTCACGGATTTAAATCGGGAAGATGCTAGTTATTTATTGGAGCAAAGTGGGAGATCTGTCAAGTTAGCGCTACTGATGCACTGGACAGGGTTAGAAAGGGAACAAAGCGCGAGTTTGCTTGCGGAACATCACGGGAATCTCAGAGCCGCTGTTTCGAGTTACCAAAAGCAAGAGTAGAAGTTGGCTGGTTGCTACCCGATTGCTAAAACTGATGTGAATCTTGGCATAAGCAAAACTTGTAGGATCTCACAGCGATCGCATTGCCTGTAACGGTATCGCACTCAGTTAGAGTAGACTTATTAGCTCTACTAGCTGCACGGTTTTATAAAAAATGTTTACTGGATCGGAGACTGCTACAACAAGTTTAATTGCGCTGGTGGCTTTCGGCATCCTGGGTTGGGGCTTCTATCGAGCCAAGCCCTTCGGCAAATTAGGAATATATGCCTGGTTGCAGTCAGTCGTGTTGATGGCTCCCTGGCTGTTGTTCTTTGGGTTGTTCGCCGCCGGGATTTATATCAACCTAGTCGGCATCCTATTTATGTTGGTAGCCTCAGCTGGGTTGTACATCTTCATCGGCAAGAAACTGCGTGCCGCTGGTCAGGATGCTATCCTGCGGGAGCAAGTCGTGAAGATGATCCAGGAATCGAACCCTACAGAAAATAAGTCTGATGAAGACATCGAAACGCCCCAGACACCTACAGATGGACTAAATCGCGTCACTTCTGAGGTAGTTCCCATCCCAGATGAAGACTTGAAAAACATTCAAGGAATTTTTGGGATTGATACATTCTTTGCTACTGAAACCATTTCCTATCAAGAGGGTGCGATTTTTCGGGGGAATCTGCGGGGTGAACCTGATGCAGTGCATTCTCGGTTGACTGCTAATTTGGAAGAGAGATTAGGCGATCGCTATCGGCTATTTTTAGTAGAAAATCCAGAAGAGAAGCCAGTTGTCATTGTTCTCCCCAGCAGCAATGATCCCCAAAAGGCAACCTTAACTCAGAAGCTTCTCGCAGGTGTTCTGTTCATAGCCACAATTGCCAGCAGTTTAGAAACAGCAGGACTTTTCCTTGGTTTCGATTTCTTCAACAACCTGAGCCGATTTAAAGAAGTTCTACCCATCAGCGCGGGTATCTGGACAGTTTTAATCGCTCACGAAATCGGTCACTGGTTACTAGCACGTCGTCACAAAATTCGTTTGAGTCTGCCTTTTTTCATCCCATCCGGTCAAATTGGCGCTTTTGGAGCCATTACCCGCTTTGAATCGCTGTTGCCCAATCGTCAGGTGCTATTTGATATCTCCTTAGCTGGCCCTGCTACTGGTGGTATTATTTCCCTGTTAATGCTAATCACAGGTTTAATCCTTTCCCACGAAGGCAGCCTGTTTCAGGTGCCATCTCAGTTTTTCCAAGGTTCTATTTTGGTGGGAACGCTGGCGCGAGTCGTCCTTGGTTCCGCCCTCCAGCAAACCCTGGTTGATGTCCACCCCCTGACGATTATCGGTTGGTTGGGTTTAGTGGTAAGTGCATTTAACTTGATGCCAGCTGGACAACTTGACGGCGGGCGAATTGTTCAGGCAATCTACGGACGGCAAATTGCCCGCCGGGCTACGGTAGCAACTTTAATTTTGCTGGGGATTATCTCAATAGTGAATCCGGCGAATCCTTTGCTGCTGTACTGGGCAATCGTGATTCTGTTCTTGCAGCGAAGTTTGGAACGCCCTAGCCTGAATGAGATTTCTGAACCCGATGATGCACGAGCCGCTTTGGGGTTATTGGCTCTGTTCTTGATGGTGGCGACTCTCCTACCCCTGACTCCAGGCTTGGCGGGAAGTTTGGGCATTGGCGGTTAATTGCTAATTGCTAATTGGTGAATTCCCATTAGTTGTTAGCCAGTTTGCTGAAGGATATGGCAATTCAAGGGCTGGGTGCGATACATCTGTAGGGACATGGTGTTGCCATGTTCCCTACCAAGGTGGCTAAAACAAAACAACCGCGATATATTCCACCCAACTGATACCAATTTAAATGGGGTACAGGGCAGATAGTCTAACGTGAGTTCGGGTTAAATAGTACCTTTGGGGAAACATCACGCTTTCAAGCCTGCAAAGAAAAACTTTGCTTATCTAGCCTTCCCGCAACAGGAGCGCGATCGCTATCCTACACCCAACGGCGTAAACTGTTCCGTGCGTACAGCCAGAGACTTACGGCGAGAGAAGGCGCTGCGGGGTAATACTCGCAACACTTCCTCAACGGTTGTGATCCCATTTGTCACCTTTTGTACAGCTGCCATACCGAAAGAGAAAAAGTTGATTTCCCGCAAATAGCGATGCAGCTGTGTCATCGTACCGTCATAGATAATTTCGCGCACCGTATCATCCACATCCAGCAACTCAACAATTGCCTCTCGGCCCAGATAACCAGAGTTGAAGCACTGAGCGCAGCCCTTACCCTTCCGCCAAGTGGTGGAATTTGCCTGTTCTGACTCCAAACTCAAAACTTTCAAATCCGACGCAGTTGGCTTGTAAGGTGTCGCACAGTGGGGACAAACGCGACGTACCAAGCGCTGCGCCACAATTCCCAACAAAGCATCGCTGATTAAACCGGGATCTGGGCCAATATCTTTGATTCTGGGAATAGCACCGGGAGCATCATTAGTGTGCAGGGTGGTAAAAACTAAGTGACCAGTGAGCGCCGCCCTAACGGCTGTCTCTGCGGTTTCATGGTCGCGGACTTCTCCCACCATGATGATATCCGGGTCTTGGCGCAAAATTGCCCGTAAACCAGCAGCAAAAGTCATCCCCGCTGCTTCATTCACCTGGGTTTGGGTGATGCGGGGCAAAATGTACTCCACCGGGTCTTCTACCGTCACTACGTTGACGTGTTCCTTGGCGACGGATTGCAGGCTGGTGTACAGCGTGCTGGTTTTACCGCTCCCTGTCGGGCCGGTGAGGATGATCATTCCCTGCGGCTGTTCCAACCAGTTTTTGTAAGTTTCGAGAGTTGTGGGAGTGAAGCCTAAGTTTTGGATTTTAGAAAAGGGATTTTTGCGCGGTAGTAAGCGAATCACTGCTTTTTCCCCACCCACACAGGGGAGGGTACTGACGCGCATATCCATTCCCAGTTCTAATTCTTCGCCCGAAGCGTATTTTTCCCCAATTCGTCCATCCTGGGGACGGCGGCTTTCAGCGATGTCTATCTCAGACATCACTTTCAGGGCGACGATTACCTTGCGGCTAACATTGAGCGGCAGGGTGGTAATATCTCGCAGTACGCCATCAATGCGATAGCGGACTCTTAAGCCTTCTGGCGCGGGTTCCATATGGATGTCGCTGGCGCGGTTCCGCAATGCGCCGGAAATTAGGGTTTTAATCCGCCCAATTTGGTCAACTGCTTTGGAAAGGTATAGTTCTGTGGTTTCGCTGATGTTTTCTTGTTCCTGTTCTCCGGTGAGGGGATTTACCAGAGGGGCCGAGGAAATGCAGTTGGGATTAAGATTTTGGGTATGATACCAAGTGCGATAACTTTTGTCGGCAATTGGGATAATTTTAATGTCGGTGAAGGTGCGATCGCTTATTTCTTTGATAGCTTCCAACGACACAGTTTTCGGGCTTCCCAGGTAGTAGCAGTTTCGCCAGAGTAGCAGCGGAACCACTGGGGGCAAAACTTTTCTATCCTGAAATTCTCTAAAAAACCGATAACTCACTTCTCGGTCAAGTAGAGCTAGGTTAACACTTCCTTGCTCGTCGATCAGGAGTTTTAGGGCTTGTTCGCAGTCAATTTCGCGATTTTTCAGCCGTTGCCAAGCGGAGGGAGTAGCAGAGGATGTTTGCATTGTTGTTTCCAACTAAAACCAACAGCTGTAGAGGGGACTACCTTGTTTTAGCTTATGCGATCGCTCTTTGACACGAGAACGCGATCGCACTTATATCGCACTTATAACGTGGGGGATGCGATCGCACTACGAGGTGATGCGATCGCACTTTTGATTAAACGTCATCGCGTAGAGAAATCACTATCTCCGTTCGGCAAAGTCCAAATGCAGTGTAGATGGTCGGGTAAAATAACGCAAGCATCAATTTTAAAAGGATGGTTCTTCATAATGTCTCTGAAAGCATTTCTTAATAAGGAGACATTTGAAGGTATACATAAAAATTTTCTTCTATTATGAGTTACTAAGGTAAAAAAGTAGGTGCCTCCTTCTATTTTTGCTCTACGGTATTGCATGGCTTTGAATTGTTTTTAGTTGAAAATGTGATGTTGGGTTTCGTACCTCAACCCAACCTACGAGGCGATGCGATCGCACTGCCAGTCCGCATACTACCATCGGGCATGATAGTGTCACAGAAGATAACATTTTCAAAGCTAACTTCGTTGAATCTTTTGACTCCTCTCAAATCGACATAACTAAGATTGGTGTTATAGAAACCAGTTTCGCTAAGAGTAGCATTTCTAAAAATAGCTCGACTGAGATTGACTTTCTCGAAAGCAACTTGCCCGAAGGTAGCGTAGCTAAAGTCAGCCCCCTCCGTGTAACAGTTCATGAAACTACCTTCATAAATCCGAATGCCAACGAACTTAGCAAAGCTCAAATCCGCTTCCATGAAGTGGCTGCTATCGAAATAGGCGTTGCTGAAGTCGGCTTCTCGGTAGATGCCACCTCGGAAGATTTTGTCTCTCCAGTCAGCACTCCGAAAGTTACCGCCAGTGAAATCTTTTTCTCCCCCAGCGTACTTTCTAATCAATTCTTCTCTATCCATAACTCGACACCTCAAACAATTAACAACATCAACAATAGCGCGACCCAGATTTGGTCAAACCTACTCACTCCCCAATTCCCCCTAGACATCACCCTCCTTTTCACCGACCTCCCCACCGGACAACTCGCCGAAGCCACCATCACCGATTTCGACTCCAAAGGTCGTCCCAACGGCGGCACCCTCCTCATCGACCACAACGCCAACGGCATCGGCTGGTACATCGACCCCACCCCCCTAGACAACAGCGAATTCAACCAACCCCTAGTGGACACAGTGCGATCGCTCGATCGTGTAGTGCGATCGCCTTTGGTGAAATTGAAGCAATATCTAATGTAATGTTGATTTTTGTGCTTTCATCTCAGCGGCGATGAGATGTGATCGAGCTTAGTGAAATTGAACAAATATCGGATGTGATGTTGGGTTTCGTACCTCAACCCAACCTACGAGGCGATGCGATCGCACTTTTGATTAAACGCCATCGCCTAGAGAAATCACTATCTCCGTTCGGCAAAGTCCAAATGCAGTGTAGATGGTCGGGTAAAAGAACGCAAGCATCAATTTTAAAAGGATGGTTTTGCATAATGTCTCTGAAAGCATTTCTTAATAAGGAGACATTTGAAGGTATACATAAAAATTTCCTTCTATTATGAGTTACTAAGGTAAAAAAGTAGGTGCCTCCTTCTATTTTTGCTCTACGGTATTGCATGGCTTTGAATTGTTTTTAGTTGAAAATGTGATGTTGGGTTTCGTACCTCAACCCAACCTACGAGGCGATGCGATCGCACTTCCGGCTAATTCAGAAGCCGATAATCTGATAAATAAACTAACTTTAGATACTATCAGTATAGATACTGCCGTCGGGCATGATGGTTTCATAGAAGATAACATTTTTAAAGCTAACTTCATTGAATCTTTCGACTCCGCTCAAATCAACATAACTGAGGTCAACATTTCTGAAACTAACCTCGCCAAGAGTAGCATTTTTAAAGACAGCTTGGCTAAGGTTGACACCACTGAAGTTACATTGACCGAAAATAGCATAGCTAAAATCAATTCCTTCCAAGCAACAAGTCTTTCCGAAACCGCTTTCATACATACGTACTCTGATGAACTTAGCAAAGCTCAAGTCAACCTCATCAAATCCACTGGCATCAAAATAGGAGTTGCTGAAGTCCGCTTCTCGGTAGATACCACCTCTAATTATCTCATCAACCCAATGAGAACCTCGAAAGTTACGTCCAGTGAAATCTTTTTCTCCCCCAGCGTACTTTCTAATCAATTCTTCTCTATCCATAACTCGACACCTCAAACAATTAACAACATTAATTCTATCGCCCAAGATTTCTGGAATTCCTACCTCAACCCCTCAACCCCCTCAACATCACCCTTCAAATAACCGACCTCCCCACCGGACAACTAGCAGAAGCTCAAATTACCTCCTTCGACCTCTCTGGACGACCCAACGGTGGCACTCTCCTCATCGACATCGACGCGACGCCAACGGTGTAGGATGGTTCATTGACCCCACCCCCCTCGACCACAGCGAATTCAACCAACCCCTAGGGGACACATTGCGCTCGCTCGATCATGTAGTGCGATCGCCTTTGATGAAATTGAACAAATATCTAATGTAATGTTGATTTTTGTGCTTTCATCTCAGCGACGATGAGATGCGATCGAGCTTAGTGAAATTGAACAAATATCGGATGTGATGTTGGGTTTCGTACCTCAACCCAACCTACTTTTGCTTGTAAGAATTTGTTGGTAAGCTTTAATAGTGGCTTGAGCGATCGCTTTCCAACTGTAATTTTTCAAAGCGTACTCTTGGGCATTGGTTCCCCGCCGTTGTCGTTCGGAAGCATCAGCAAGCGAATCGCGCAATTGTTTAGTTAAACTATCTACATCGCAGGTACAAACCCAGCCAGCTTCTGCTTGTTCAATTTCCTCCCAGATATAAACTTGGTCAGAAATTACCACTGGGGTTCCGTTGCACATCGCCTCGGCTACAGCAATGCCAAAGTTTTCGTAGTAAGAAGGGAGGACGAATAAATCGGCATCTTGTAGTAAGGCAGTTTTCGAGTCACCAGTTACAAATCCGGTTATAGTAGTGCGATCGCGTAAAGGTGACGCTTGCAATTGTTCTCGAATTTTGTTTTCATAAGCTGGATCTTGGGGATTTCCACCCGCCAGCACAAAGTGAAAATTAGCACCCTCGTCTAAAAGTCTTTCCAGGGCTGGAATCAGTAAATTTAGCCCTTTTTTCGGGTCAATCCGCGACATGAACAGCAGCAAAGGCTGAGTCTCCGGAATGCCTAATTCCTTTCTAGATTGACCTTTCGGGAGCATCGCTGGCTGCTTTACGCCCAAGGGAATCACCACGTCCGGCGTTGAAGTTCCGAAGCGTTCGGAAATCTTGGCTTCTTGGGGGCTGGTGAAGTGAATCCCCGCCGCGCCTGCTAAATTTGGGCGTTCCAGCAGTGCCGCATAAATCTGCTTGATTCTCTTCTTCTTGCGTAAGTCTGCGGGGTCTAGCGTCCCCAGAGGACGCATTAAATACGGTAAATGACGCGATCGCGCCACAGTCGCAGCTGCCGTGCTTACAGGCGAAAATAAAGCATGGATATGAGCTAAGTCAAATTCAGTCGCGTGTCCCGCTAGCCAGCGCAACAAATCCAGGGAAAACTTATAGCGCCGAAACGGGGAACAGGGGAAATAACGCACCTGATAGCCGTTTTGTTCCACCGGGCGGTCGAGAGGCACATCCAAGGGCGGCTGACCGACATCTCCGTTGCTATTTGTTGTTAATACCGTGACCTCTACACCCTCTTGCGCCAGCGCCTCTGATAGTCCTAGAACCATCTGACTAGGTCCACCGTAAACGAGGGAAATCGAAGGAATAATTTGTAAAATACGCATTTGATAATTGTTAATTGTTTAAAAGCGTATTAGCTATTAGCTCTTTGTAAAAGTCTAATTGCTGCTTGGCTAAAGCTTTATTTGTATATTGGTTCATTACTCGTTCATAACCTAACTGCCCCAGCTTATCAGCTAAATCTGGTTGCTCTATTAGCTGTCGCAGACAATTTTGTAGTGCTGCCACATTCTTTTCTGGAAACACCAACCCAGCCTCTTTAATGACGTGAGGAATTTCGCCGGAGTCAGAACCAATAACTGGCACCCGGCAAGCCATCGCCTCAATCAGCACGTGACCGAACTGCTCTTTCCAACCAGCGGCAGTCAAAGTTTTAAACTGATAAGTTGTTTCTGAAGGTAGCACCAGCGTACTCATCAAATTTATATAGCGGGCTACCTCATCGTGAGACACGCTTTCTATTAAAATTAACCTATCTTTGATACCCAGTTCGGCAGCGCGTTCCATCAGCACTGACTGCAATGGGCCTCGACCGAGAAGCAAACATTTCCAAGAATGTTCTTGCAATCCACTTAACGCCTGCAAAAGCGTTATTAAGCCTTTCTCCTCCACAAATCGACCTACAAATCCAACTACAAATTCATCTGGTGAAATTCCATGTTTAGCAGCTAAATCTGGCTGTGTCTGGGGTTTAAATAAGGTTTCGTCTACACCCAACTGAGGCATCACTTTAACTGGGCCTTTGTAGCCGCGTTGCCGTAAAATGTCTACTCCGTCTTGATTCCCAGCAATAATTCCGTGAGTGTTCCGCAGATTATAAGTTTCCAGCAAAGAGATAGGAAATTTCAGTTTGTAGGGGAGATTCCACCAGGTAAAAAAGAGATTTTTTGCTTTCAATCCCAACAGGCGATTGAGGGCAATCATCTCCGCATAACCGAGAGCTTTTGCACCCTGCTCTACCTGAATAATCTGAGGGCGAAACTGCTTTAATAGCCCAATTAAATCAGCGCCAAATGTAAGAATTCCCTGATTATTCTGGCTGAAATTAGAAACTGGTACAATGCGAAAATTGCCTTCTTCACGCAGCTGAGTTTCAATAATCTTAATTTGGACACCCCCAGGCTTCCAACGCTTCGGCACAACGACAGTAACCTCAATGTTTGGTTCCAAATGAGCGATCGCGCGTAGTTTCTCACAATTGAGGTCAACGATATAAGTGTGACTAGCAACCAAAATCCTCATCGCGCAACTCCAAGTATAGTTTCTTGCTTTTTAACGCAAAGGGGCGCAGAGTTAGGCTTTCCTTTGCGAATCTTGGCGTCAACCTGAGCCTGCTTTGCGTTTAAATTCCGAATAATTAGCATTTCATCTGACGACGGAAGACGGACTATTGACGGCTGATGATTCTGCTTCTTGGTCTTGCTGAGTGTAAATTTGACCGTCTTGCCAGCTGGATTGGATAACTGTACTAAGTGCATTGAAAAAGCCTAAAGTGTAGGAAGCAAAGCGAGTCAAGACTTTTAAAGGGGAGCCGCTTTTGTTGCAAGGAGGATGCCCTAGTACATGACAGTCAAACAGCTTGGCAAAGAATCTCAGGCATTGACTTGGAGTAAGGTTTTTAAGCCCTAGTAGGAAGTGGTTGTGATAGAAGGTTAACTGATATTTTAGCGATCGCGTACTAATATCGTGGCATCCGCCGGTTTCCTCGCCTAAGTGGATCAAGTCAGCATCTGGGTCATACCAAATTTGATAGCCAGTTTGCCGTAACCGCAAACAAAAATCTGATTCTTCTCGTACCGCACTACCTCGAAATCGCTCATCAAACCGTATCCCATATTTGGTGAAAATTTCGCGTCTGAAGGACATATTGCAGCCCCTAGCGGTGATTACCCATTGCGGCTTTACTGTATGTACTAAATCAATGTAGTACCAGGCAATTCCTGGGTCGGAAGCTTCTGGCGGCAAATCCAGAATCGTCAATTTATTCCCCGAATCTTCTAGCTTCATCCGGTCGAATACTCGTCCTGCCACCGCCCCAACTTCTGGACGTTCCAAATAGTTACGAGCATGAGTCGCTAAAAACTGCGGTTTCAGCTGCACGTCATCATCAATAAACAGCAATATCTCTCCGGCTGCTCGTCGCACGGCATAATTCCTCGCACCTGGTAAGCTTGCCCACTCTAAGCGAAACCAGCGAATTTTACCTGCTGCTGCTACTTCCTCCAGAAAGAGCTGAGTTTCTGGTTGGTGCGTCTGGGTTTGATCGACCACCATCACTTCAAAGGCTGGGTAGTCTTGCTGCAAGACATCTTTGATCGTGTCTCGCAAGGGTTCTTCACGTCCGTAGGTGGGAATAATCACCGAAATAAAAGGCAAATTCATTATGGTTAATCCTGTTGAGAAGTATCCTATCTTTGTTAAATTTGTTTACTTGCCAGTTGACCAACTTTTTTGATTAGAAGCTTTTCTACATAGGTGAACAATACTACATAGGCTATGAGAACTAAAGCTGTAATTATCATTGACATCAAAATCTTCAAATAAGGATTAAAAGCAATGTGCGAAGCTAAAAAAGGAAGCAGAACAAAGTACATTGGTTGATGTATTAAATAAATTTGGTAAGAGTAAAGACCCATCAAAGTCAGAAATACCAGTCCTGAATTCATCCAATTAAAATTTGTTAATTTATCAAAAATCAAATAACAAACTAAAAATAAAAATGGTGTAAATACCATATCAAATCCACGCATATGTACAATATCAATTCCTGCTTTATCTAAACCAAGATATCCTAAAAGCCCCACTATAAAAATACCAGTTGATACAATAACGTCTATTTTCCTAAAACTCCCGCGAATCACATAGGCAAATCCCCAATATATTCCAAGGCATAATTCAGCTATATAGCTGCCTATAAAGTTATTTTGTAAGATAAATCCATATAATTGTGAATTTGGAGCAACTGCCCAACAAGCAATTTTATTCAAAATTCCGAGTATAATTCCCAAACTTAAAATACTTGTCGGCTTATTTTTACAAACGTAAAATATTAATGGCGTGAGTAAATATGCTTGTAAGATCACAAAAAAGAACCAAAAACCAGGATTCACTAACTTAAATTTTTGATATCCTGCAATTCCCATAAAAATTAATGCAGTGTCAATTCCAGAGGATAGCCTAATCTTTCCGAATAACGCATATAGTACAAGACTCACTACCACTGCTAATATATAGGTTGGGTACAGTCGGAGCATTCTTTTGTGTAACCATGATTTCCAATTGGGACTAATCCAATCTAAATTACTCTTTTTAGTAATAAATGCCAGTACATAGCTGGTATTAAAGCCTGCCATTACGAAGAATATATCTACCGCTGCAAATCCTACCTTTGCTCCATTTCTATCTAATAAAGAAACTAAGTTTAGGCGTTCAGGATAATTTTGAAAAAAATGAAATAAAACTATTCCTAAAATTGCCAATCCTTTTGTCTGGTCAACCCAATTCAATCGTTCTTTTCTTTGCTTATTATCTAGCATTTATTTCATTTCCCTCCCCTTTGAGTTTATGAACTTATACACGGATATAATATTGCGTTTCTATGATCAAAAATTGGCTTAAATAAGCTGCGGCGTACTACTCTTGGCAAGCTAATAATTTAAGCCTTTTTCAATCTGTCTTGCCTTTTTCTTTTAATATTATTTAATTCTGGTTCCTCCAGTAGCTTCTTTTCTTGTTCCTGTTTTTCTATTTCTGGCAATTTTAAAATAACTCCAGCCAAAAACCAGTAATAAATGGCCACCGGGTCTGTATCAAGTGGATACCAATAGGTGTTGTAGCTGATAATCAAAATAAAAACCCAGAAACTGGCTCCAAAGCTTCGTAGATTCTGCTCTTTAACACGGCGGTAAATTTTGAAGGTAATCACCGTGAGCGTGGTGACAAGCGCTAAAAAACCGATTGTTCCCACAGGTCCAATTTCATAGAGCAATTTTGGATAGTATGTCTCTATCAGCTTGCCTTTGCCAAAGGCGCGGGTAGAGTTTGTAGCTCGGCCCAAGCCATTACCAAAAATTCCTTCTTGACCTTTGGATGTAAATTCAGCTTGAGAGGCAATAAATTCTGTGGGTGGCGAAGCATTCCAACGTGCAACAGCGCTATCTAACCGCTCTTGTACTATGCCAGGAAACATTGCCATGCCGATTGCTATAACCACAGCTAATCCTACTGCAATTGGTATAAATCTTTTCAGGTTAGCTATTTGGCCTGTGAGTATCAGCAGGATTATTATGACAATGGGAACTAAGATCAGGGCAATTCTTTGTCCGCATATCACGGCATTGACAAACACGATTGCCATACCAGCTAAACCTCCCAGCCGCCAGAAAATATTTGGGTCGCTGAAGGCAGTGGCATAAGTTAAACAGGCATTGGATATTAGGAACCATGCCCAGTGCCAGGGAGAAACGAACGTACCAGGCAAGCGGATTACTCCCTGCGAAGTACTATACAGTAGAGAGCCACCGACTAAACACTTTGCCTCTAGACTGGCTTTAAATAAATCTGCTCCTTCGACAGCAAAACTATCTGTACTCTTACAGATGCCAGTGAGTAGCATATTGTACTGGGCCAATCCCAGCACACAACAGATAATAGCGAGAACTACGTGTAATCGAGTTAGGAAAAGTAACTCTCGCTTGCTACGAATTAGATAGTAAGCGCAAGCGATCAGGGGAAGGTATCCCAGCAGAACTTTTAAACCCAAAAGCCCCATTACAATCGGCTGTTCGCCTGGTCTTTTGCCTATAAACTGCTGAGAACCATTTACTAACAGCAAGGTGACTATACAGAACGCCAACAAAATGTTTAAGGGTGTCTTCAGCCCTTTGGGAAGCAGGAAGGGTAAGCGTTTCTTTTTACATTCTTGATATAAGGCGATCGCTGCTGGAATATAAAAAGCATCTTTAGCTACCTGAAATAGGGCATTTCCGCCAGCCACCATATATACTACCGTTCCTCCGAAGGGCATATATATCAGAAATAGCCAAAGAGCTTTACGGGGATATTTGTAGGAAAGAGCCATAGAAACTATTGCTCCAACCGCTCCCCCCGCTACTTTCGGGCCGCCAAATGGAAACAGGAATAAACCCAGAAAAAGAGAGCCAAATAAAGTGGCGCTGGTATAGGCTATGAATTCTTCGCGCTCCTTAGTAGCCTTACGCTTTAATGCTGATTGTTCCTTCTTACTAAGAGCTGGAGTTTCAGGCGTTGGCTGCTTTTTAGATTTACTTTTCGATTTTGATTTTGTACGTGGCATGGTGGAGTAAAAATTATAAAATACTCCGTCTGATTACTTGGTTACTTCTATACAGATAGCATCCCCATGTCTATCTTTCCTTCCGACAGTTCCAATGGGATTTGACCAATCGCCATACTCGCAGCGTCGTATATTCTTAAAGCCATGCTTTATCGAAGCCTCTGTAAGTGATGGTTCATCCCACATCCATTGATGTCTTGAATTAGAGAATAATTCTTTAAGCCGCTCTTTAATAGTAATTCTACTTCCTGTATTTCCCAATCCTTCAGCTACATCTATCCAACACCCAATATTTAAACAAATGCCATTTTTATTCATCTCCATCGCCTGATTCATCGTTGTTTTTTCTCAATTAAAGTTGATGTTAGCCTAAAAGAGCAGATATGGGCTGGGCAAGATGCCCATTCCAAGATAGCTGCCTCAGGTTTATATTGGCAAATAAAATAATTAGGAGGACAGGCTTTTCCTATCCTCCCAGTAAGATTTAATTGAGTGGATTGCGGAGGTCTCAGGAGACGGCTAGGTGTTTCTCAACCGCTAGTACCAGCTGTTCTGTCCAGTGGTGGGTAAGTTCGGCGCTTTGGGCTTCTACCATAACGCGGATGAGGGGTTCGGTGCCAGAGGCGCGAACTAAAATTCGTCCAGAGTCTCCCATTGCGGCTTCGGCTTTAGCGATCGCATTCATCAGTGGATCGCACTCTTGCCATCGCCGACGGCGATCGCGATCTTCCACTCTCACGTTACGCAACACCTGCGGATATGTCTGGAAGCTTTTATCTACCAATTGCGATAGGGATTCTCCGGTGCTACGCACACGAGCCGCCAAATGTAAAGCGGTCAGCAGTCCATCTCCGGTGAGGCTGTAATGGTGACAAAGGATATGCCCTGATTGTTCGCCGCCCAGTTTTCCCCCAGTCCGCAGCATTTCTGCCTGGACGTACTGATCGCCTACAGAAGTCCTAACAAATTTGCCGCCTAGCTGTTTCCAAGCCAGCTCAAACCCTAAATTTGCCATCACCGTGGCGACAATCAAATCCCCAGGTAACTGCCCCCCTGTTTTGAGGGTTGTTCCCCAGAAATAAAGGATATAATCGCCGTCAACGACGCGACCTTGGGAATCAACTGCCATGACTCGATCAGCATCCCCATCAAAGGCAAAACCTATATCTGCACCGTGCTGCTTTACTGCTGACTGGAGGAGGGCCAGGTGAGTGGAACCGCAATTAACGTTAATGCGATCGCCATCAGGAAGATCGTGCAAGCAAATAACCTCTGCTCCCATAGCTTTAAATACCGCAGGTGCCAGATGCACAGCAGCACCCCAAGCGAGATCCAGCACAACCCGCAAACCTTGTAATTTTATCGATGGTTGCAAACTTTGCTGAAGCGAGTCAACATAATTTCTCACCAATTCCGGTCGATGATAGTGCTGTCCCCAACTTTCATTTAAAATTGCAAAATTCCCATTTCCTCTCAACCCCGCCTCAATCTCCTGCTGCATCGCCGGGAGCAGTTTCGTACCATCTGAGCCAAAAAACTTAATCCCATTATCTTCTGGCGGATTGTGGCTGGCAGAGATCATCACTCCTCCCACCGCATCCGTTGCGCTCACCAGATGAGCAACGCAGGGAGTTGGGCATAGCCCCAAATTCCAAACTTCAAGCCCTGCCGAGGTCAGACCATCAGCAAGCGCCATCGCCAACATATCGCTAGAGTTTCTCGAATCCTGCCCAATAATTACTGGCCCGGCTGTTTTTGCCGATGCTCGTAGCACTTGTCCTGCCCAGAAGCCTACTTGCAAGGCGAGCGTTTCACTCAGCAGTTCTCCGAATTTTCCACGAATCCCATCTGTGCCAAACAGTGGTGTCGCTGGTAATGCTAGGGGACTCGAACCAGCTCTAACATTAAGGTTTTTTACAGCTGGTGCCGCATCAGCCAATGACAAGGTAGATTCAGACAGGCCAGAGGGCTGAGTCCGAATAGGGGATGAAACCATATTTTATAATCACTCCACACAACACACTTACAGTGGAGAATAGCACTTTCAGGATTGACACTCTACCGCTATAGGCACAGATATTTAGCTGCTTGGCAGTTACACTAGGTATGGTGGGACGATTTTGAAGGCAGGTTGCTTTCTTGCCCTGTCTCTGGGTTCACCCCATATAGCTTTTTATCTATTTTCTTTCAATTGCCAAATATTAAGTATTTAAACCCAGATTCAGAATCTGAGCCAGCTTTGTGCGTTTGGTTCCACATTCGCCCACAGTATGGGAAAAGAGAATGAATGGATTTCTATTTTAAGAATGTTGAATAGGTAATGCGATCGCAAACTCGGTTCCTTGTCCAACCTGCGAAATTACCTCAATTCTGCCGCCATGCTTTTCAACAATCTGGTAACAAATCGCCAACCCTAGCCCGGTGCCTTTTCCTACTGGCTTCGTCGTGAAAAACGCTTCAAATAGTTTAGCTCGGATTTCTGGAGGAACACCGGGGCCGTTGTCACAAATCCGCACCAGTACAGATGGGATATTATTTTCTGGAGTTACAGTTTCTGTATGAATCACTATCTGTTTGACTGGTTGCTCTACTTGTTCTAGCAGGGCATCAATCGCATTGCTCAAGATATTCATAAACACCTGATTTAGTTGAGCTGGATAACACTCAACCAAAGGCAAATCTCCATATTTCTTAGTAATTTCAATTCCCTGCTTGAGACGACTATTGAGAATCAATAGCGTACTATCAATTCCTTCGTGAATATCGACAGATTTCATAGCAGCTTCGTCGAGACGAGAAAAGTTCCGCAAGCTAAGAACAATCTGGCGGATGCGGTCAGTTCCCATCTTCATCGAAGAAAGCATTTTCGGTAAATCTTCACCCAAAAAGTCTAGTTCAATGGCTTCCATGTAGTCTTGGAGTTCTTGGTCAGGGTTAGGATAGCGTTGTTGGTAAAAGTCGATTAAAGTTAATAAATTTTGAGTATATTCATTGACGTATGACAGGTTGCCATAGATGAAGTTAACTGGGTTATTAATTTCATGTGCCACTCCTGCTACCATCTGCCCCAGGCTGGACATCTTTTCTGTTTGAATCAGCTGTGCCTGGGTCTCTCGGAGATTTTGCAGAGCTTGATTGAGATCGTCAGCCTGAGATATTAATTCCATATTTAGCTGTTGCAAATCTTCGTGAGCTTCCTCTAGCTGCTCATGTTTGCGCCAAAGTTCGACGGTGCGTTCTTTTACTCGTCTTTCCAATGTCATACGAGATAGCTCTAATTTTTCGGTATAGTCTTTTACTCGGTGAATCAGATTGTTGAAAGCGATCGCTAATACGCCTACTTCATCTTTGGTGGTGACAGGAGCTTGCAAATCAAAATTAGCTTCCTCCGTCGCTTTTTGCGCTACTCTGGTGACAGCTTCAATGGGACGGGCGATCGCGCGACTGGTAGAAATGGCGATCACTGTAGCGATCGCGATCGACAGTAGCATTACGATAATTGCCACCTTTGTTCCTAAAGTCTCTGCCTCCTGTAGGGCAAGATAGGCTTCGTCTTCTGCCTTGCGAGCAATCGCAATCAAGTTTTCTATATCTTCAGAAAATTCATCGAAATCGGTAGCCACGCTTTCGTTTGTAAAAGCGATCAGTGCCTGTTGTGCCGCTGGAATTCCTTCTGGTTTTAAATTAGTCCAGTTAATTTGCTTTAAAAGGGCTTCTACTTGCTGAAAGTAGCCTTCTACTTGCTTGTTCTGATTTTGGAGAAATTGCTGCAAATCCAGGCGATTTGTGCTATCTGCTAAAGTTTTTATTTCAGACAGCAGATGCACAACTTCATCTGAATGCTCAATATAGTGGGAATAGTGTTTTTTAAATTCCTCTGGTTGCGATATAAAAGATATAAATTGTTGCTGGTGATTTCGTGCCTCTAATACGTTAGACCTCAATTCATGGAAAAGAAGTGTTTCTTTACGGGCAAGCTCTAGCTTTTCCTTAGCCTGAATTTCATATAAATAACCTCCTATTAGACGCCCAATGTTAGTTCCTACAATGGCTACAGAAAGAGCAAGGACATAGCCGAGTCCAATTTTTTTTCTAATACTGGAATGATGGATAAGTTTGCTTACCCACTGGGATGAAGGTTGTGAGAGCTTAGGTTGACTCTCTAGCGCAGGATTATCAGCTACAACTTTGCTTCTTGGCGAAAAACCAGGGTCTTGAGGTGGCATAGTCAAGCGTTAAGTGAAATACTTAAATACTATTCTTAACCTGTCACTACTTAAATTTACACTTTGCTTTTACTATCAGCCTAACTTAGTTTTGCTCAAACTCCCACCTCAGACAAGAGCGGTTGCAGCGTCTCCCACGTCAAGCCTTGCTGTATATAATGGGGAGAAGAGGGATTATAGGGGGCAAATAGCCTATCAATAGAGATAATTTTTGCATTGTCTGGCAGCACCGGAATATCGGGATCAAAAGCTGTGGGGCGCATCAAAGAACTAGAGTATCCTTTAAAAATGGCAATTTGATCTTCTTCCTCAGCAACTAGAACGGTGACAAGTAAAACCTCTTGCGATCGCTTGACGGTGTATTGTTCCAGACGCTGGGCTACAGAATTGCTCATATAAATTGTTAGTGGTAAATATATAGTAATAAATTATTACACAATTAGCGATCTATTCTAATGATAGATAAAATAGCCGATAGTTCCCATGCAGTTTTCTAAATTTGTAGAAAAAGGTATGGTTTTATTATCTTATCAATAAATTATTAAAGGCATCGTATTATTAAAAATTTCAATATGATAGGCTTGTCCAACTTTTTTACCTCTGCAATGTGTTGTTTACAGGGGATAAATTCTGTGTAATATAAATTCTTTTAAGCAGAAAGCAATTTTAGCGGATTACAGAGGACGATATACATTAAAAGTTTAGAGAAAGAAGAAGACAAATTGTAGGAGGTACGAAGCGATCGCGTTTATGGAAAAATGCGATCGCATTCTTCAACTACCTGATCTTACAGCCATCAACACAAATCTCAGCACGAAAATCCCAGCCAAAATCCACACTGCTAAACTAATTTCATGGGCTTTACCTTGAAACGATTTAATCAGCGGATAAGTGATAAAGCCAATCGCTAGACCTTCGGCAATTGAGTAAGTTAAAGGCATTAGTAAAATTGTCAAAAATGAGGGAATAGATTCTGCTGGGTCGTCCCAACGAATCATCCGCACATTTCCCGCCATCAATACGCCAACAATTAACAATGCTGGTGCTGTGGCGAAAGCGGGAACTGCTGAAAGGAGGGGAATAAAAAATATCGATAGGGTGAATAAAATGGCAGTGACAACAGCAGTAAAACCGGTGCGTCCTCCTTCTGAAACTCCAGCGGCAGACTCAATGTAAGTAGTGACGGTGGAAGTTCCCAAAATTGCACCTACTGTAGTTCCTACCGCATCTGCCATCAGCGCTTCGCTGGCGCGGGGAAGTTCGCCATTTTCATCAATGTAGCCTGCTTGCGTTCCGACACCTGCGAGGGTGCCAATGGTGTCGAATAAGTCTATGAATAGAAAGACAAAGGTAACAGCGACTAAATCCCAGATATTAGTTCTACCAATTTGACTCAAACCTACGACAGCTTGCCCAAATAAATCTCCAGGCCACTGCGGTAATGCAACAATACCAGAAGGCGCGGGTGCGATGCGAAGAATCCATCCAAGTAAGGCAGTTGCGAGAATTCCCCACAGTAGCGCCCCTTTGATACGGCGGGCGACAAAAGCGGCGGTAATGAGAATACCTGCGATCGCTACCAAAGTCGTTGGTTGAGCAAAATTACCCAAAGCGGTTTTCGTGGCGGGGTGTGCCACAATTATTCCCGCGCCGCCAGTCTTGGGATCGCCAGCCAAACCGATGTAAGCAATAAACAAGCCAATTCCCGCTGCTGTGGCTTGTTTGAGACATTCAGGGATTGCTTTAATAATTTGGCTGCGAATATTTGATAGGGTAAGGGCAATGAAAATTAGTCCTTCGATTAAAACAGCGCTTAAAGCCACCCGCCAATCGATTTTTAGCGCCAAAACTACGGAGAAAGCAAAAAAGGCATTTAGCCCCATCCCCGGCGCAAGAGCGAAGGGATAATTTGCCGTTAAGCCCATCACCAAGGTAGCGATCGCGCTGGAAAGTGCCGTCGCTATTACCAACTCGCCAAACAAATCCTGCGGCTGGGAGAGAAAAATCGCATTTGACAAAATCCCCGGATTGACTGCCAGAATATATGCCATTGTCATAAAGGTGGTGACACCAGCCAACACCTCAGTGCGAAAGTTAGTGTTGAATTCGTCAAACTTAAAGAATCGCGCGATCGCGCCTTGCCACCCAGACGGCGGCGGAGAAGATCCGCGACTAGCAACGACTTCGCGCTCGCTCAAATCATCGTGTTTCATGGTTGTACCCAGCAGCTACTGCACTCAGGATAAACTCTTATTGAATAACTTTTGGGATGATGCTACACAGTTTTGAGGAGGTGCATCCTGAGAGTAGGCGACACCCTCAACGGTGCGGCTACTTGAACAAAAACTGCGTTGGCGGCCTTTAAGCATTAGCCTTTTGTTAGCCTGCTTTTGTCAAGCTTCGTTTGTCTAGCCGCACTGTAATAGGAATATCAGGAATATTTTTAACGTAATTTTATGTCCTCATCGAACAAATTTTCTATCAGGCACCACTGGTTCTGGCTTGGCATGACTGGAGTATTTTTAGTTTCACTTGCCCTAAGATTTTGGGGTTTGGAAAGATTTAACACTCTGGTATTTGATGAAGTTTACTATGCTAAATTTGCCAACAACTATCTAACTCAAACTCGTTTTTTTGATGGACATCCGCCTCTGAGTAAATACATCATTGCCGTGGGGATGTGGATAGGCGATCGCTTGTTTAGGAGCGATGAAATGAATGGATTATCGGGTTCTTTGCGATCGCCTTGGAGCTACCGCTGGTTGAACGCACTCACAGGCTCTTTTATTCCCTTAGTTGTGGGAGCGATCGCTTATCAACTGAGTTACCGCCGCAGCTATGCCTTAATCGCCGCCATATTTGCCGCCGCTGATGGTTTATTCCTGGTAGAGTCCCGCTATGCCCTCAATAACGTTTACCTAGTTATTTTCGGGCTGCTGGGGCAATATTTTTTCTTGTTAGCATTAGCTAATCAATCAGCACGACGTTGGTTAACTCTTGCTCTTGCTGGTATATTTTTCGGCGCATCAGTTGCTATAAAATGGAATGGCTTATGGTTTCTATTAGGAGTATATTTTATTTGGGGTTTTGCATGGATACTACAAATAGTTAATAATAAATTATTTAAGAATAAAACTAAAGATAATCCTTCAATTATCCCCGATGATTTATCCCCCCTTATTCCCAAAATACCGCTACAAAATTTAACACAACTAAATTTAATTCACATTTCAATAAATCTAGCAATAATCCCCTTTCTGTTTTACTCCGTCATCTGGATTCCTCACTTAAAACTAAACCCAGAATTTGGATTTTGGGAGGTGCAGAAGAAAATTTTGACGTACCACAAAGGGGTAGGTGATGGGCCTAAAGTTCATCCTTACTGCTCCAGATGGTACACTTGGCTGTTGATGCTGCGCCCAGTTGCTTACTTTTACCAAACCGCTCAAAATGCTACTGAAACTGTACCAAATTTACCGCCTTTGCCTGTAGGTACAGCGAAAGTAATTTATGATGTTCATGCGATGGGGAATCCTATTTTGTGGTGGCTGTCAACAGCGGCAATTTTGCTACTGCTGTTGCTAGTAACTCAAAGGTTCCTGACTAAAAAAAGTTGGAAATATACGCCAAGTGCTTCAACCTGGATAGCCCTGTATTTAGTTTTTAATTGGTTAGCAAACGTGTTGCCTTGGGTGAGAGTGACACGCTGCACTTTTTTGTATCATTACATGGGAGCGTGTGTGTTTGCTGCATTGGCACTAGCTTGGATTGTCGATCGATGGCTATTTAGTCCGACACCTGAGTTTCGCGCGATCGCTATCACAATAATTGTGGCAATTTTGTTAGCTTTTATATTTTGGATGCCGATTTATCTGGGTTTACCTTTATCATCGGAAGCTTATAATTGGCGAATGCCGCGCTTCAATGGTAGATATGTGCCGTTTTGGTTGCGCCAATGGTTGCCAAATTGGGTTTAGAAAAATTATTGCTCGTTCTCTAAGCTTATGCCTAGAGAACGAGAGAAACCTGTTTATCGCTTTTTAAATATGGCGCGATAAACGGGTTCACCAGAAGAAATAGTAGATACTTCGCGCTCAGTCGGCACTGGTAACGGGTTAGGATCTAGCCAGGTGTCACCTTGTCTTTGAAAAGCTGGGTGAGATGAGAAGCGATCGCGCATTTCTACCGCCACGACCTCAATATCGGACTGGAAAAATACAACTCCTCCACTAATAAGATATTTTGCCAAAATTCCCACCATCTCTGGCTGCACAACACGACGTTTAACATGGCGATTTTTAAACCACGGATCGGGAAATTGAATTGTCACGCGCTGCAATGTGCCATCTGGCAAAGAACCTAAAAGAGGATTTAACGAATTATTCACATTGCAAAATATGTAGTGAAGATTTTGCAATTCAGCGCTTACTTTCCGTTCATTTGCATCTTCTACCAATGGTTCTCGAATTTCCAAACCCAGAAAATTCCAATCAGGTTCCACAGTTGCCATATTGAATAAAAATCGCCCTTTGGCGCATCCAATATCCAAATGCAGAGGTTGTGTCGGATCGGCATAAATTTTCTCCCAGTCGGGAGGATTCACTGGTTCAAGATACTTCTGTGAAAGTGGGTTAACGTGTTGGCGAACTCGGACAGATCCCAAAATTTAAACTCCTTTTTCAAATATTCGGCGGCTAAAGTTAAGGTCGAACAAACTAAGCCTGAAGACAGCAAGCTATATAACAATCCTAAATGAGTTGTAACCCTCTCTCTTTTATTTCTCTGCGCCCTCTGCGCCTGGAGTGCTTCGTTTTTTTACGAATCAAATAGGACTGCTATAGATAATAAGCCTACTCTCGTCAGGCTTAATTTGTGTAGCGCCATACTGAAGCTCTGCGCGAGCTTTTGTCATAAGGTAATGCAGCAAAGGTTATGATCTACAGGGATCAGTATTATTACATCCCCAATCTTTCTTGGCATTATCTCTATGAGTCTGAATTTTCGCTTTGCTGTAGTCAGCGACTTACACATCGCGCTTCCTCACACTATTTCCGATCATCCCAGCCGATTTCATCTGGTGGAAGTAAGTATCCCAGCACTAGAGATTGTACTGGAAAATCTAGAAAAACTCGACCTAGATTTTCTGTTGTTACCCGGAGATTTAACCCAAGATGGGGAGCCAGATAATCATACTTGGCTTGCTAAGCGTCTGTTGAAGCTACCTTTTCCAGTTTACGTCGTTCCGGGGAATCATGATGTACTGAGTTTACTATCAACTGGGCAAAATGTTGGGCTAAAAGATTTTCCCTACTACTATCAGCAGTTCGGTTATAAAAATCCAGAGCAGTTGTATTATACTTGTGAAATTTTGCCTGGAGTGCGGCTAATTGGGCTGAATTCTAATCAGTTTGATGAGCAGGGAAAACAGATAGGATGTTTAGACGAGCAACAGTTGGCTTGGCTGCGACAGGTGTTAGCAGATATTGATGATAACGAGTTGGTGCTGGTGATGGTGCATCACAACGTTGTCGAGCATTTACCTAGACAATCGCAACATAAGTTAGGACGTAGGTATATGCTAAAAAACGCACCTTTACTGTTGCAAATACTCCGCGATTCTGGAGTAAATCTGGTATTTACAGGGCATTTGCACGTTCAGGATATCGCTTGCGATCGCAATGTATTTGATATTACCACGGGTTCTCTAGTCAGCTATCCTCATCCCTACCGGATATTGAACTTTCGCACCGACAAGGAAGGGAGAAAATCCTTACAGATTGAGTCACCACGGGTAGAATCTGTGCCAAATTACCCAATGCTATCGCAGAAGTCGAGAGAGTGGATGGGCGATCGCTCTGTTCCCTTTATGCTCAAACTGCTAACCGATGCGCCTTTAAATCTACCAATAGCAGAAGCAGAAAAATTAGTCCCCAATTTGCGCTATTTTTGGGCAGATATTGCTAATGGCGACGCTTTATTTGACTTTTCGGAATTTCCTCCCGCAGTCAAGCGATATTTCGAGTCATTTGGCGCGATCGCTACCGATGGCTCCCCTAAGCTTATCGACAACTCCACAATTTTATTCATTTAATCTACGATCCCTACTCCTAATATCTACCATTAGGGGGATGGTGTTGAATATCTGCCTTGACTAGATTAAGTCTTAAAACATATAACTTTAGTTGTAGTCTGTCTCTACTCAATTTATAAATTCACTCTCTACATCGTGAAGCCACCAGCAGTAGAAGAAAAAAATTGGTTGCAGGAAAGTCGCTATAGCCGTCGTGGAAGTCCTTTATTATTTGCACCGATGGTAAATTTCAACGTGATGGCTGAAGTTGGAGATAATCCGCCGTAATTTGGTCACAGTTATTAAGACCCAGCCGTGGGAAGTAGCTGCATAGGTTTAAATTACTTCTCCATAAATACCCTACAGATACTACTAAAAACTATACCAGTTTCTAGTAAGTACGTTTTTTGGCTGGAAAAAATTTAATAGCAACCTCAAGGAAGTCTGCCCGATGTATTAACTTCTTTGAGAAATTTTCCCTACATAATTTCAAGCGATCGCTACTTTCGACTGACTTCATTCAGTCGAAAAAGCTATCCAACCAGCTGCACAATTTGCCATTACAAAAGTTAGTTTTTAAAAACTAGCTTTGATTTTACGTAACAACCAGGGAGTGTATTTGCCATGAGTCTTGTTATCAATAATGAAAAATCTCAATTTCCTTCACCGGAGCATTATTATCTTACACGTTTGTCGCGGGTGAAAGAAGCTGTATTGACTATATTACTGGGTCAAATTCGGCGGCCCGTCGGCACTATAATGCGGAAACTACTATACCCTAAAATGTTTGGTTGGGTAGGTAAGTCTGTATATATTCAGACTGGGTGTGAATTTATCGGTGCTAGTTGCATTGAGATTGGGAATAACGTCAAGATTCTCCGTGACGTTCGTTTAAATGCTTGCGAAGAAAATAGTAAGATCCGCCTTGGATCTAATGTCTGCCTCGATCGAGGTGTTGATATCAACGTTGTTCCTCACGAAGGTAACTGCCATATTGAAATTGGTGAAGGTACGCACATTTCCCCCTACACCTGTTTAGCTGGCCCCGGTAATATCAAAATTGGGAAAAAGTGTTTAATTGCATCATATGTTGGGATTTATGCAAACAATCATAACTTTGCAGATCCCTCTCGTTATATATGGAACCAAGGAGTCACCCGTAAAGGAATTGTGATCGAGGATGACTGTTGGCTAGGGGCTGGAGTAAAGGTACTTGATGGCGTCACAATTGGTCAAGGTAGCGTCATTGGTGCAGGAGCCGTTGTCACCAAAGATATTCCACCTTACTCAGTTGCAGTTGGAGTTCCTGCAAAGGTAATTCAAAAGCGAAACAGTAATTCAGACAACTCAGAAAAAGTCCCACTTTTGTAATGTAATACCAATTTTAAAAAACAATCCAACACATCAATTGACTGTAGGGGCATGGCAGTGCAATGCCCTTACCCACGTATAAGCTCTCAGATATTAATCAAATTGGTACAAGCTCTTAATTTTCCTCGTTTCCAGCACCTTCATAAGGCGCTGGAAACGAGGAAATACAAAATTTTAACCTTGGCGGCAAATGCCAAAAACCGAGGTGTAGCCGTGTAGAAAGGTACTACCTGCCACTGGGCCGATTTCACCATTACAGAAGAAACCCGCCACAGGAATATTTTTCAGATAGCGACGGAACAACTGGGAGTCAAAGTTAGGCTTTTGATAAAGTCGTTCTCCGCGCCCCAGACAGGAGAACATCAAGGCACCTGCTTCTTGTGCGGTAGGTGTCTCGCCTGTGGCTGCTTTTTGATAATGCTGGAGTAGCAGTTCCAGGTCTTCGGCGGAGGTGTGGGCATCTCGGAGGTGGAATTGGATGCGCTGACCTGGGCGGACGCGATCGCCAATAGCGATCGCCCCCACTCTTGGATCTACCCCCAGTAAGTTGCGGATGAGAAAGTCTCCCGGTTCTAGCTGCTGCTTAAACTCATCGCGTACAATGCCTACAAACAGCGAATCCTGCGCCAACTGCCTATCTATCTCGCTTAGGTTCTCAATTAGCTTCTGTAGCGCTTCCAGGGGTGTCTGAGATTGCCCATCGCTGCTGCTGACATCAGCATTATCCTGCTGGGAAACAGACAGCACAATATTCCGCTCCCCTTGAATTACCCGATAAGGCGGACCAATAGGACGACAACCCTGCGCCACAATCGTTTCTAGAACAATATTCCCACTCAAGGCAACCCCAACAACGCCCTCATCGTATAACTGGTAGTTACAAAACAAACCAGCATTGCCTCCAATGTTGCGACCGCTAGCCAACCCTCCCACCTTTACCGATCCCGGATAAGCAAAATCTAGCCCCTGGAGCAGGTCGTT
Source organism: Trichocoleus sp. FACHB-6 (assembly GCF_014695815.1). NCBI lineage: Bacteria > Bacillati > Cyanobacteriota > Cyanophyceae > Leptolyngbyales > Trichocoleusaceae > Trichocoleus > Trichocoleus sp. FACHB-6. The sequence goes on along the minus strand of NZ_JACJOY010000019.1, from coordinate 14,289 downwards.
AATCTTGGAAGAAAAAGGATCGCCTAACAAGATGAACTGCGGTTCATCAGCAGGCGATACGCCAACCAGTTGCACCCATTCATCAGGAGGGCTATCCAAGTCAGGTAGCGCATTGCCAGCAATATCAAAAGCGTGAACCTTAACCCCAGGCAGATGAGCCAAGGTGAGGCTTAAAGCTGGTTTTCCCTCAACTTCCTCAACTTCGCCAGACGAATTCATCCCAATAATGCCGCCGCCACCACAGCCGATCAGGGCTTTTGTTTTTAGCCGCTCCTCCAGCAATGGCATCAACCGCGTATACTCACTTGCATAAGCAGAGGAGATGAACACCAAACCCAAGTCAGTAGGTGCTTCTAACGATTTAGTGGCGCGTTCGACCACTTCCTCGACTGCCGCTTCCAAAGACGGACGGGTTGATAAGGCGTTTGCCCACTTGATCTGGTTAGTCATAGGGATTACACAAAAGTCTCACCTAAAAATCCGATGCCTTTGGGTAGATTGGCAGGATGTCAAAGCTTTATCATAAGCCTAACACCAGCACGGGTTAGCTTGGTTATACTACCAGGGCAATATCTCTATGGGGGAACCAAGTTAGTGTAAGGTGTATTAACATTAGTTAATATGAGCCTAGATGCGCCAGCTGTTGTGTATACTGGCACATCGGTGAGGGATAAATGACCAAATCTTAAAAGATAAAGATCAATCCAGTGCTGGTACTGCATATTCAGATATGACAAGTAAGGAATCATTGAAATAACTGAGTAAGTTAAGTAGTACACCTGACTGGATGCCGCCAAAGGTCGATATTCACCAGGTTTCCTGAACTGAAAGAAGAAACGGGGACTAATAAAGTCATGAGCAATATCCAAGAACAAATCGAACAAGAACGCGATCAAGCCCGGGCTGTTTGTGATGCCAAGGGTGACACTTCCGGTGAGTGCGCTGCTGCGTGGGATGCCGTTGAAGAACTGCAAGCAGAAGCGTCTCATAAGCGTCAACAAAAACCGAAAAACTCTCTTGAGCTATACTGCGACGATAATCCGGACGCTGCTGAGTGCCGCATTTACGAAGAATAGATTTAACGTGGTGCTAAACGCCGCTATTCCGGCATAGTTCTGAGATATGAGCAAGGAGAACGTCTAACAAGGGCGTTCTCCTTGCTTGTTTTTTGGGTGCGTTATGCTGTAGCGCGATCGCATAGAGACTCTATGGGCATGGTGCAAGGTGTTAATGGCAGGTAGAATAAATTGGTAAAAATCGCCATTTCTGCCATACACCGCCCATGCAAAATGACATCTGGTTTCGACCGCTAGTTTGGATGGACTACCGACTGGGAGTGTTGTTTACTGTTATCATCCCCCTGATTCTGCTCATTTGGGCTTTTGTCCAGAGAGCTGATGCAATTGTCCGCTTGTTAATTATCTACTGGCGCGTCTCTAGTTTGATGGCGATCGCACTTTACCTGATGATTCCTGCATGGCCTATTGCTTTTGTGGCTTCTTTCGGATCTCGCCTTCTGGTTCCCGTCTCTCTCTGGTTTTGGGAAGATATCAACGATGACATTGATGATCGGCCCCTGCGTCCTTTGAAACTAGCGCTAACAGCATGGCGTTGGGCTATCACTGTTTACCTCACCTTAGGCGCGTTAGCTTTTCTACCTTTCCTTTCTTGTGCATTTTCCCCTGGATCGATTAAGTCTCCATTTTGCAATGTCTGGTTGGAAGCCCCCAGACTTTACAAACAGTTTTTCCACTCCGGTTCCACAACTTCACCCCAATTTTTAGGTTTTCTAGGAATGGTAGGATTGATAATTTATGTATTGTACTTGAGCTATTTTGTCCTGATTCGACTAGGCAAGCAAGGACGCTCGGCTATGGAGCAGTAATCAAAGAAGTAAAAATTAAAAATTAAAAATTTAATATATTTTTTTAATTTTTAATTTTGTCAATGTTGGGTGAGGTTCCTCAAACGCCACGCCATTCAACGCGGGGAACACAGCGGAGGGGGCAGCTCCCCAACCTATACTAAATGTTTAGTTTGATTAGTTTTACACTAAGCTAATTATTCAAGTTTCAGGCTGAAAAAAGCAAAACCATGATCGTTCTGCGTCACTAATAATAATAGAATTATTAAGCCAGCAGTAACTAGAGTAGTCCACAAGGCATAGGGATTTTTTCGAGTTAGCCAGCCCAGAAGGAATGCTAAACCTATAAACAGAATACTCGTAAAAATGATATCTAAATTTCTCAAGTTCCAAGCTATCAATGGATCTTTAAAATCTTCAGGCATATCAACTCTGTTTTTTGTAATTTAATTTTGAGCTATTTTCATTGTAGTCAAGATAAATAGACAACTCAACAATTAAAGGCATTTCCTTGTAGAGCATTATTTAGATTATATTTTTATAAAAATTTATACTAAATTACGACTTCAATACAGCGATCGCAATCCCGTAGGAAGAATTGAACAAGCGCGATCGCTATTGTTCAACTGCCATCGCCAAAACGATAACCTTTGCCATAAACAGTATGAATTAGTGGTGTTTCCCCAGATGCTTCAATTTTGCGCCGCAACAGGCGAATTAAAGCTGCTAAAACGTTGCTGCTCGGCTGTTCTCCGGAATCCCACAAATGGTGATAAATTTGGTTATGAGTTAGCAACTGCCCAGAATGACGCATAAAATAGGCAAGCAGTTGGCTTTCTTTTTCCGATAGCTCAATGGTGCGTCCTCGACGATACGCCAGCTGGTTGTCGCAGTCAAGCTCTAAATCTGTTACATGAAGTATATTTGATGCTGATGGTGCTATAGACGCATCAGCAGCAGAACGTCGCAACAAAGCGCGAACTCTTGCTAATAACTCCCGCAGTTCAAACGGCTTCACCAGATAATCATCAGCACCCGCGTCCAACCCCAGAACTCGGTCGTCTAGAGTATCTTTGGCAGTGAGAAACAAAACTGGTGTAGTAAGTTTAAGCGATCGCATCTGCTGACAAATCTCCAACCCAGTCATTTGCGGTAGCATCCAATCCAAAATTAGCAAATCGTAACCGCCTTGCATTGCCATCTGGCTGCCATCTGCGCCATTATAAGCCACATCAACACTGTACCCCTCACGATTAAGTAAGCGAGAAAGCGGTTCAGCAAGCTCAATTTCATCATCTACCAAAAGAATCCGCATAATTAGCTATGGCAATTTCTTTATGAATCATAAAATTTTCTTCTTCCGAAACGTATAGGATGCCTCGAAAAAAGGACAGACTCGCCACAACCTATAAAGGAATTGCTTATCAGCTTTCAGCTACTTTTTCTGACCCACTGAGTATAAAAACTGACAATCCGTTTAATATATAAAGCTTTTGTGAAGCAGTCGGCTATTTATATGAAGATTAAGTAAATATTAAGTTTATTAATCTCTTCTTTACTAGAAGTTTATCAGATATTCAGAACTAACTCGTACAAATACGTATAGGGTATTTGCTTAATCTTTATTAATCTAACCCCGAAAAAGTGGGAAGAAATTGGAGCAACCCAGAGGGCGCGATCGCTAATAGGTAGCGACCCAACCTACCCACTTGCAGAAACCTAAGTAATTGAAGGGAAATAAATAAAATGTTTCAGCAACTTTCTGGTGGCAAGCGCTGGTTGCTAGTATCCAGCTTGAGTTTAACCAGTGCCTTAGTATCCACCACAACACACGCCCTAACACTCAACCTGCTGCACTTCAGCGATGCCGAATCCTCCCTGCTAACCCGGACTGGCACTGTTTCCCCAACGACCACGCCACCGACCACATTTGAGTATAGTGGCGTTGGCTTGTTTGCCGATTTAATCGATAGGCAACGCAACGCCAGCAGCACAGACTTCGACCTACTGGTGACAGCTGGAGATAACTACTTATCAGGGCCGCAATTCCAGGCAAGCCTAAGCCTCCCAGAAGGGCAGCAATTCTACGATGCAAAAGCACTAGAACTATTTAACATTGATGTCGGTGGCATCGGCAACCACGAATTTGACTTTGGCCCAGATGTGCTGGCTAGATTCATCGACCCGGAAGGCGATGGTACTGGTTTCCGTCCCTTCGTCTCCTCCAACCTGATTATTCCAGACAACAATCCCCTCAAAGGATTGATTCAGCCCAGCACCATTGTCACCAAGACCGTTAATGGAGTGCAAGAGCGCCTTGGTGTTGTAGGCGTGACAACCCCATTACTGCGCTCAATTTCCAGCCCCGAAGATGTGGAGACAATCGGTGACGTCGTAGGTACTCCTGGTTTTGCCGCCTTAGCCAACCAGGTGCAGACCGAAGTTGACAAACTAACTCAGCAAGGCATCAATAAAGTTGTATTGGTTTCTCACCTCCAGAACATCAACGAGGAAAAAGCTCTAGCAGGTCTACTCAAAGACGTAGACATCATCGTTGCAGCTGGCAGCGATACTCGTCTAGCAAATCCAGATGACCCTTTGCTGCCCCTTACCGGAGAAACACCAGTTCCCTCTTACCCCCTGGTCTATGACTCCAACACTGGCACACAGGTCAACAGTCTGGCGGCGGTAACGGGCGAACCAGTGCTGATTGTTTCCACAGATGGCGAATACAAATATCTGGGCAACTTGCAGGTAGAGTTCGCTGATGGTAGGGTTACAAGCATTCTAGAACCAGAAAGTGGCCCCAAGCGCAACACAAGTCTAGATGGGCTGGCTCCTCGTCAAGATTTGGTAGAGCAAGTTCAGAACCCAGTTGCCGCATTTGTTGATAGGCTGAAACAAACACCAGTTGGAGTAACGAATGTCCCTCTGGACAGCATCCGTACCAATGTTCGTGCCAAAAGTACGCTTGCTGGTAGTTTGATTGCTGATGCTGTGCGTGATGCTGCCCGCGATGGTGCAGAAAGTGTAGGTTTAGATCCAGAAAATATTTTAGTAGGCATTCAGAACGGAGGTGGCATTCGCAACGATCGCCGTTTCTTGCCCGGTGATACGATCTCAGAGTTTGACACTTTCGATGTTCTGCCCTTCTCGAATTTTGTCTCAGTAGTTACAGACATCACAGCGTCAGAACTGCTGGAAATCTTAGAAAGAGCCGTTTCTGGGCAAACTGCACCCGATGTGGGTGGTGGCGGTCAATTCCTCCAGCTATCCGGGTTAGAGGTTGTTTATGATGTTACCAGCCCTGCTCAGGTGGTGACTGCGGATGGCATCATTACTACTCCCGGCTCGCGCATTCAGAGTATCTTCCTCGATCCTGACAATGACCGGACGGGACAATTCCTCTATGATGTGGCTCAGGGTGGCTTCCTGCTAAACTCTGACCAAGGACTCTTCGATCTGGCAACAATTAACTTTACCGCCAACGGTGGGGACAACTTCGCAACTCTGGCGAATATTCCTCAAAATCGCAAGTTCACGCTCTCAGGTGTTACTTACCAGCAAGCTCTGGAACAGTATATCCGCGGAAATCTGGGAGGCACAATTGATGAAAGCGATATTAAGAGCGGTGAAGGCATTCGTGCCCGCGATGTCTCATCCTTGGTTGCTCCTGCAACTGGGGGCCAGGTAATTGTACCTGGTGATGGCAATGGTGTTTCCGTACCAGAACCGACTACGCTACTAGGTTTAGTGGCAGTTGTAGGGCTTACTCGCCTGAAGCGTCGTAGGGCTAACTGAGTCACAATGCCCTTCACCCCCTTCTCCCATAATCAGAGAAGGGGAGCCAGAAAAATATTTTAGAGTTTTCTTTTTACCCTTTTTCGGCAAGAGCCGAGGGGTGAGGGGCGAGAAACCCAACTAAAATAAGGGAGAGGATAGGTAGCGCGATCGCGCTACCTATCCTCTAAGTCTTAAATCACTGCCATTCTTCTTAAGAGTGACGGTGCAAAGTGTCAGCTTTCAGCTACCATTTTGCAGGACGTTTACTGCACTATTCATGATTACCGTTGCATTGCCTAAAGGCGCACTCTTATCTGATAGCATTCGACTGTTCCAATCTGTCGGACTCGATTTTAGCGCCTTTCAAGATTCTGCCAACCGCCAACTTCAGATCGAAGATCCCACAGGTACCGCTAAAGCACTACTGGTACGGGCGCAAGATGTCCCTGTTTACGTTGAATATGGGCAAGCGCATTTGGGAATAGTCGGCTATGACGTGCTGCGAGAAAAAAATCCCCTGGTAGCTAATTTAGCCGACCTTCAGTTTGGAGGCTGTCGGATGTCGGTAGCAGTACGCGCCGAAAGTCCATACCGCTCTGTGCTGGAATTGCCGCCTCATGGTAGAGTCGCATCTAAGTATGTTCACTGCGCCCACGAATACTTTGATAGCTTAGATTTACCTGTGGAAATCGTGCCTTTGTATGGTTCAGTGGAACTAGGGCCGATTACGGGAATGTCGGAGGCGATTGTAGATTTGGTTTCCACAGGTCGCACTCTACGAGAAAACGGTTTAGTAGAAATTGATACACTATTTGAGAGTACGGCGCGGCTGATTGCCCACCCTCTCTCATATCGTCTGAACGGTGGCGATATTCATAAATGGGTGGAACAGTTGCGAAGCGCAACGTTGAATTGTTAGGAGTAGGCAACTAGATGGAAGAAACTATTAGAATTCGCGCAGTTGACAAAAGTGATTGGAGTTCAGTTGTCGAAGGTTTTGACATTGAGACGATTCAGGACGTATTAGAGGTAGTTGGTGCTGATGGGCAAAAAATAGGCCTCCTCTGCGAAACCGAAGACGGTAATTCTTACATCAACGGACAACCAGAAACTGCCTACATATCTCTCCAGGCAGCTGCCACCGCACTCCTGAAGGGGAAAGAATAAGGTTAGTCATTAGTCATTAGCGATTAGTTAAGGGCTAATGACTGAAGACTAAAGACTAAGGATCATGACTCAATCCCCGCTTCTTTCGGATAATTTGGCAAAACCGCGTCGGCGCGAAAGCGACTGGCGGCTTTTCCTACGACTAGCACCCTATGCGCGTCGCAGTCGTGGTCTGCTAATAATTTCTCTCATATTGTTGCTGCCGCTATCCGTAGCAGGAGCCATTCAACCAATCATAATCGGGCAAGCAATCTCGTTGATTCGCTCCGAACAAGTTTGGCCTTTTCTTAGGGGTAAACCTTTATTAGACGGGATCAATATTCTCTCGCTTTTACTGCTGGTAACAATGGTGGTAAGGCTGGTGTTTACAGCAATCCAAGGTTACACGGTGCAGAAGGTTGGGCAGCAAATTACCGCAGAAATTCGCACCGATTTATTTAACCATGTAACTTCCCTGGCAGTGCGGTTTTTTGACCGGACACCAGTAGGGAGATTGATTACGCGCCTCACCAGCGATGTAGAAGCCTTGGGGGATGTCTTTTCTACAGGTGCTGTTGGGATTGTCAGTGATTTAGTCTCGATTTTGGTAATTGCTATCACCATGTTTGCCTTGCAATGGCAACTGGGATTGATGCTGGTGCTGTTGTTGGTACCAGTAACAGGTTTGATTATTTACTTCCAGCAGGAGTACCGCAAAGCTAATTACAAAGCTAGGGACGAACTTTCTGCGCTTAACTCGACGCTGCAAGAAAATATCGTTGGTGTGAACGTGGTGCAGTTGTTCCGGCGGGAGAAATTCAACGCCGAACTGTTTCGCACTACCAACCAGCGATACATCCGTGAAGTTGATAAAACCATCTTTCACGACTCAGCGGTATCGGCGACCCTGGAGTGGGTTGCTTTGGTAGCGATCGCGGGCGTACTCTGGTTAGGCGGCATCCTGATTATGGGGAAATCCATCAATTTTGGCACCCTATCAGCTTTTGTCCTATATGCCCAGCGTCTATTCGACCCCTTGCGTCAATTTGCTGAAAAGTTCACCGCGCTGCAATCTGGTTTTACCGCTGTCGAGCGCATCACTGATATTCTAAGTGAGCCGATTGAAATCCGCGATTCCGAGTCGTCATTGGCAACGCTCAACGGGCAACGGACAACGGACAACGGACGAAAAGGTGAAATTCGCTTTGAAAATGTCTCTTTCGCCTACAAAAACGATGAATACGTCCTCAAAAACCTAAACTTCACCATCAAGCCTGGTGAAAAGGTTGCTCTAGTTGGCCCAACAGGTGCCGGAAAAAGTTCTATTATCCGTCTGCTGTGCCGCCTTTACGACACCACCCAAGGTCGTATTTTCCTTGATGGAATAAACATCCGCGACTTACCGCAACAAGAACTGCGGGAACACATGGGCGTTATTCTTCAGGATGGTTTTCTCTTTGCTGGCGATGTCAAGAGCAATATCACGCTGGGAGACACTTATTCATTCGAGGAAGTTAAGGCAGCAGCCGAAAAAACCAATGTTGGTAGTTTCATCGAACGGCTGCCTCAAAGCTATGACACCCAACTCAGAGAACGAGGCACTAATATTTCTAGCGGACAAAAGCAGTTGTTAGCTTTCGCCCGTGCTGCTATCCGCAATCCCCGTGTCTTAGTGTTAGATGAGGCAACGGCAAGTCTGGATGTTGCTACAGAAGCTTTAATTCAGGATGCTTTAGATAAGTTGCTGGAAGGACGCACAGCTATTATCATCGCTCACCGACTTTCTACTATTCGCAATGTGGATCGGATTTTGGTGTTGAAGCGCGGGCAATTGGTGGAGTCGGGCAGTCACGAAGAATTATTGCAGCAAGGCGGTCTTTATGCGAGTTTATACAAATTGCAAATGCTGGGAAATGATTAAGGTATAAGGAGATTTCTCCAACCCCCTCTTAAAAAGCCTACTGCGTACACACAAGTGACAGACCTAGCCACCAGCCGCTAAGGGGAGCCGGAGGGAGCCATTTTCAAAGCTCCTTTGGGTGTTGGAGAGGGGTTTGGGGAGTCTGCTGACTTGTGTCTATGCGGTAGCTAACAAAAGGGGGGCTTTTCTCGTTCTCAGTCCCCCGCCTGGAAATGGCGCTACTGTGAGGCTCACATATTCTCAGCTTTCGCGAGGCTTGCGGGAAGCACCTTTAAGAGTTGCGTTCCCAGTCGGAAACTGGGAGGGAGAAAAACTTATTCTTGTACGGAAATGGTGTAATTTCGCCGTTTCCCAGCGTCTATAGAACCCACCCAAATGCGATATCTACCAGCTTTCCAACCCGTATCTTCGATGCTGGCATCCTTACGCGAACCTGTATCGTCGCCACAGCGAATAATATTTGATTGTCCTCTGATGAGTAGAGTTGTGTCTTGTCCTCCGCTGTCTACTTGTATTTTTAGGCGGGGATAATCTTTCTGCAAGACTAAAATATGATCGGGATTTGGCGAACCGTAACCGATACAGGGGTTTTTAGAGCGATCGCGATTGGCAATTGATGTCAGCGAAAAAGAGCCGCCAGTGTAACCTGTGGCAACCCTTCTGGCATTTCTCCCCTCGGCTGACATAATTAAATTATCAAAATTTGCTTCTTTCGCTAAAACGGCTGTAGCGCTTAAGGCTGAGATTAAAGCTAAACTACCAATAACTCTGAATCGTTGCATTGCAGGTACCCTCCTTTTCAACCACGGATTTAATTTTCTACCCGCAGGTGAGTACGAGTACAGATAAGACTACTTACTGTTTTAATCAAGTTTATGCAATTTGCGGTTGGCACAAGTGACACCTATTTGTCTGCCACATTTACAAAGTGTTTCGCCGAAAAAATGCTCAGTGAACCAGAAAGAGAAAGCAATTTTTATATCGCTTTAGTTTAGGAGGGTTTTATGCCACTGGTTATCTTGACTGTGCTAATGTTAACCGCCAGTTGGATATTTTCGCAAATTCTGGTTTTGTGGCCTTTGAGTATCTTAAATTTGGTATCTATACCTAACTGGTTGATTCTTACAACTTTGGTGGTGTTATTCGTCTGGTGCTTTGGGGAATAATATTTTTTAGCCTCTCATCCCCTTCTCAGTGCAAACGGAGAAGGAGATGAATGCTGGAGAATCAGTTAACTTTTAGCAGTGGCTAACTGATACTCAACCTCGGCACCTGATACTTGAGGCAGGAGAACCTTCTGTTCGGTGTAAGGTAGGGAATGGGGACTCTGGAAAGTATTTTGAGCGTCGGTTTTTTGACACGCGATCATGGTTTTGACGTGTTGGTCTTCGTCATCCCGAATGTTGACAAAAACATCATAAAGGTTGTCAACTACAGGCCGTCGAGATTCAGGTACTACACCAGTTTGAAACTCATCAAATAGGTAGAGATCGCCGTCGCGGTAGTAGTGAATTGCTACTTGCGGTGCAGGTTGCGCCTTTAGTTCAGCTTCATGCTCTTGCAAGAACGTCGCGTAGGTATGGTAGGCGTGTTCTTCCACCATTTCCATGAAGTTGTAGGCGGTGCGGGGCGAAACGATGTAAAGTGCTACAACTACCCAGTAGTAAATTAGGGCTGTAGTTCGGGCGAGAGCGCGATCGCTCCAATGTTGGTTCCCACCCAAGGATTCCATAATCAGCAGGTGGTGCAGTTCGTTCCAAGATTCGGCAAAGTGAACTTTCAGCCAGTCAGCTTTTCTCCACCATCCCATACTTTCGTAAAGGTGCAAGACTGACAAAAAGGAAAAGTAGGGGACGCGAGCCACTGTTTCTAATACGTAGAAGCGTTGATAAGGGCGATCGCGATAAAGCGTGTCGATAACAAACACTAGCACGCTAACGAGAAATCGAATCATAAAACCTCTCGCAGGAGTGATAAGAATGGCTGACAATTCAGCCTGGAGGAAGATGTTGTGTTGTTCACTTTCTTTCTGTTACTTTGATCGTAGCGATTCCCATGCTGAAGGGCATCGTCTGAGTGAGCGAATTAGGGTGAGAATACCGAATAGTATAGTTCGGGTGGGGCAAGGTTGATTCCTGCCGGAAACCTGGGGTTAGGTTTTACATCATCAGGCTCAACTGAGAGCCATTCTGGGTTTTATACACTTCGATGCGGGTTTGGAAGGCTTCTTTGAATTGTGGCATATGGGTGACGGTGAGAATGCAGGCGAAGTCAGGAGAGATGGCGTTTATCGCCGCAATTAAGCGATCGCATCCTTCGGCGTCTTGGGTACCAAATCCCTCATCGACAATCAGCATTTGCAAAGCCGTTCCCGCACGTTGCGCTAACATCTTTGCTAACGCCAGACGAATTGCAAAGTTAATCCGAAATGCCTCACCCCCAGAGTAAGTTTCATAAGGACGGGTACCACGAGCATCAGCAATTAAAATATCTAAGGTGTCAATTAATTTTGCCGCTTTTTTAGCTGATGAGCGTCCACTACGTCCGGCTTTTTGAGTTACAAATTGGACGTGTAATTGATTACCGCTAAGCCGAGAAAGTAAAGAATTTGTCTCAGCTTCTAACTGTGGCAACACGTTTTCAATCATCAAAGTTTGGATGCCGTTTTTACCAAAAGCTTGTGCTAATTCTTGATAAACTCGATATTGCCGCTGGGTGGTTACGTGCTGATTTTTGAGTTCTGCGTGTTGAGTGCTGAGTTGTTCGAGATGTTGTTGCTGTTGTTGTAAGCTTCCTAACTGTCGTTGATGGTCATTTTGTAACAGTTGCCGCTGGTGTATCTGCTGTTCTAAATCTCGAAGCTCGCCTTTAGTATCTGGTGTTTGTTGCAATTGTTGAACAATGGCATCCATTTGAGAGGTCATTTGTTGCAAGTCTTGCGATCGCATTTCCAAGGACTGCGCTAAATCTTGCGATCGCTGTCTCACCAGAGGATATTGCTGCTGTGATTGTTGGAGTTCTTGATAGCGGAATTGCCACGCCTGCGCCTGACGCAACGCTTTTCTCAGCGTGTCATGCTGCGATCGCTCATAACCAATTTCCGCCATCTGCTGATTCAGAGCTTCTATCTGTCGAGATAAATCGGAATTGACTTGTAGCTGCTGAATTTGCGATCGCAGATGAGCAATCTTCGCTAATAATTCTGGTTGTTGTGCGTCTATTTGTGCTTGTCGCCGCTGTGCTTGTTTGATTTCTGCTTGTTTAATTTCTGCCCAACGCCAACGATCTACCTCACCTCTAGCTAAGGCATGATCTTGCTCATTATATTTAAGCTGTTGCAATTGTTGGTCAAGGCGGTGCAGTTCTTCTTGTTTATCGGGAGCATAATCGTTGGCAGAAAGCGATCGCTCAATTTGCTCTTTTTCTACTAAAATCTGTTGCAGACGAGCCTGGATTTCAGCCATAGCTGAGCGTTCTGCTGCTAGTTGTCCGCGTTGTTCCCGCAAAGCATCGTAGTTGGCAAGTTCTTGGGATATTTCCTTCAACTCACGAGTCAGCGTCTGTAACTGATACTCGCATAAAGCTATTTGCCCGTCTACATCCCAAATTTGATCTTGAACCGTTTGTTCCTGACTTTGGGTTTTTTGCACTACCAATTGCCAGTGATGTTCATCCAGTGGCCGATCGCACAGCGGACAACTAGAATTAGGATTCTGGATCAATTGCAGCTTTTGAGCTAATTCTGTAAGTTTATTTTCCCATTCCCGCTGATTTGCTTGCAAGCGATCGCGGAAACTACGCTGATGCAATTCTTTTTCATGCACTCGTTCCTGATAAACTCGCTTTTTGTCGAGTTGCTGAATTTGTCCTTCAACCTGCTGTAATGTTTCTTGCAGTTTGGGTTGGCGTTGTTGCTGTTTTTGCAGATCGCGAACTGACTTGCGGAGTTCTTCTAATCTGGCAGATAATCGAGCCTGGACGCGATCTAGTTCCGTTTGCACCTGTGCGCGACGTTGCGCCAGGGGAGCCACTTGCACCTGTAGCTGATCGAGATGACTTAAATAAGCTCGCGCTTGCTGTAATTTTTGCAACCCGGCTTCTACTTCTTCCGTGCGGCTCAAGATTTGTTGTATATCTGCTCTAGATTGCCGCAAAGCGTCAAGTTGCCCTTGCTCTTGTCTGAGTTGTAAATTAAGCTCGTTAATTTGTTCGCTTAGCTTTTGCTGTAGTTTACCGAGTTGTTGTTGGGCATCTTGGTAAGCTTGAGATTTAGAAGTGAGCGTTTCTTCCTGAATTTGCAAGCCTTGAAAATTGGCGTAACCAGCTAAGATTTCGTCTTCTTTTTGGAGTAAATTTTCTAATTGCCGTTGTTGCTGTTGAGTTGCGGCGATTTCTTGCCGATAGCGATCGCAATCTTGGTTAAGATTTTGATACTGCTGCTTGACAAAACTCAGTTGTTGTTCAAAAGTTTGCCGCTGATGCTGTTGGGCAAGCAAACCTTGGGCTTTGCTATTATCAATAGTTTGGGCTTGTTGCAACTCGCTCAACTGAGTTTCCACGGAGGAGAGTTGGAGAGCGATCGCATCCCGTTGTTGCAGTTGTTGCTCTATCGAGAGTAAACTCTGCTCTAACTGCTCCGCCTGCGCTTTATACTGTTTAGACGCATCCTTCGCCTGTTCTGCTAGTTCCTCATACTGAGACAGCTTCAGCAAGTCGGCGAGAATTTGTTTCCGCTCATTGGGACGCTTGAGCATAAACTCGTCCGCTTTACCTTGACGCAGATAAGCGGAATTCACGAAAGTCTCGTAATCCAACTTCAGGTGATGTATTATCATCTGTTGCGTCGCCCGCATTCCTCGCCCAGTCAAAGAGCGAAAATCGTTGGAACTCTGTACCTGAAATTCTAGAGATCCACCCTGTCCCCGCTGACGAGTCCGAATCACCCGATAAGTTTGCTGATTGCATTGGAAAGTGAAATCAACGCGAACTTCTTTAGCGCCAGCATTGATAGCATCATCTTCCGTAGCTGCACGACATTCTCCCCAAATTGCCCAGGTGATAGCCTCTAGAAGGGAAGATTTACCCGCACCATTAGAACCACAGATGCAGGCTGTATGCAAGCCGCTAAAATCTAAATTTGCCTCGCGGTAGCTGAGGAAGTTTTTGAGAACCAGTTGCAGTGGGATCATTCAGGGTAAAGCGCCGTACCTCTTATTTAGAAATAGCAGTACATCTGCACTATTGCCTAGTTTAACGGTTGAAAATAGGATTTTTGCGATAAATTTGCCAATTTGCTCTAAAAATATTTGCCAAATAGAATTTAAGGGCTATAAAAACGAAGCCTTGTCTTCTATTTTTTCCTGCATCATCCGCGAAGCAGCTTCGATGATTTCTCAGCGTTCTTCGGTTGTCATCTGTTTGGGTGCTGCCAATATTTCTGTTTTTGTCATAAGTTTTCTTGGTCAGGAGTTACGCAGTTGAACTGAAGATGCGGTAGAAGGAAGGAATGAATTGTTAGCTTCCATCGTTTCCAGTGCCTCTATGTGAACGTTGAACTGAAGATGCGGTAGAAGGA
>NZ_JACJOY010000018.1:0-28568 GCF_014695815.1 Trichocoleus sp. FACHB-6 | reverse complement strand
AAGGATTTCCCACTCTTCGTCTGTTAGGCTGCTAGAGTACGGCATGACTGCTGGATACGGCTTTTGCGGTAACTGTACTTCAAGATAGTAAAAGATGTCAAATGGGTTCTATACAGAAGTATTATATGTAACTTTTAAATAAATTAAGGCGTAATATCAACATTTATGCTAGACGAACCTACAGTGAATGCAATTACATCTGGCAAATTGTAGCATGACGAAAACTAATCGCATTCAACCCGTTTTGCTACCAATTCTATCGCCCATCATTGCGATCGCATCCGCCCTGATTGTCGGCGCTATCCTCATCTCCCTCTCCAACGCCAACCCGATCACCGCCTACGGTATTCTGTTTCAAGAATCTCTAGCCAACTACTACGGCTTTGGCAATACCATCACCAAAACCGCACCCTTGCTATTAGCCAGTTTGGGCGTGCTGGTGGCGTTGAAAGCGGGTTTGTTCAACATTGGTGCTGAAGGACAAATTTATATGGGGGGACTCGGTAGCGTCTTGGTGGGGTTATATCTGCAAGGATTACCCGCCTTGATTCACGTACCTCTAGGGCTGCTGGGAGGATTCCTCTTAGGTGCCGCTTGGGGATGGATTCCCGGCTATCTTAAAGCGGTGCGGGGTGTCAATGAGGTGATTACCACCCTGCTACTCAACTACGTGGCGTTGAACTTTGTGGGATACCTGTTGAACAATCCCCTGAAGCAGCCAGGTGCGCCAAGTGCCTATTCCGCGCTAATTGCGGAATCCGCCCGATTACCCCTGATTTTGCCGCAAACACAGGCACACGCCGGGATTTTTATCGGGTTATTCGCTACCGGATTGTTGTGGGTATTGTTTGCGCGATCGCCTCTAGGATACGAAATCGAAGCGGTAGGACAAAATCCGACCGCCGCCCGTTACGCGGGAATGTCGGTAAAACGCACCATTATGCTCGTGATGGCGTTAGCCGGAGGATTGGCAGGATTAGCGGGTGCTGGTGAAGTTATGGGGCTGAAATATCGACTATTTGACAGATTTTCACCCGGCTATGGATTTGATGCGATCGGGATCGCTCTCCTGTGCCGTGGTAACTTAGTTGGTATCGTCCTCACCTCCCTATTTTTCGGAATCCTCCGCAGCGGCGCAAATGTCATGCAGCGCAGCGCCAACGTTCCTGTGACCGTAGTTTACGCCATTCAAGGTTTAACGGTTTTGTTCATTGCCATCAGTTTTGCAATTGAACGTCAAATTAAAATTAAAAATTAAAACTTACCTTTTCTGGGCGATTAGAAATCGCGGCTACACGAGACTTAATCTGCCTACGCAGGTTTTAATTTCTTCAGTCCGCGCACCATCCGGACTTCGTTTGTATAGCCGCGAATTCTATTCGCCAGGGTTGCCCAAATCTTTAATCTACTAATGGACATCAACTTTTTCACCGACTACCTAGTTGCCAGCCTACGCCTCTCAACACCCTTAGCATTTGCCGCCCTTGGTGGACTTTTCTCAGAACGATCGGGAGTGCTAAATATTGCTTTAGAAGGAATGTTACTAACAGGAGCATTTTCTGGCGCAGCCGGAGCCTTTTTTACAGGTAATGTTTGGTTAGGCATACTGTTAGCAATAATAATTGGAGGAATTGTCGGATTGCTCCATGCTTATCTGTGTGTCACCCTCCGAGTAGATCAGTTAGTATCTGGACTCGCCATCAATCTAACCGCCGCTGGATTGACTTCATTTTGGGCGCGGGTTTTATTTAATAGTGGGCAGACGCAACAACTCCCAGGTATTCAAACAATTGCTATTCCGGGACTACACAATATCCCCATTTTTGGTACTTTATTCTTTAATCAAGACCCGCTAATCTACTTGTTATTTCTATTAGTTCCACTCATAAGTTATATACTATTCTGCACAAGTTTAGGCTTATCTCTACGCGCTGTTGGAGAATATCCCCGTGCTGCTGATACAGCCGGAGTTTCTGTCACCTTAGTACGTTATATTGCAGTCGCCCTCAGCGGTTGTCTGGCGAGTTTAGGAGGAGCTTATCTTGCCTTAGTTCACGTAAAATTCTTTGTAGAAGATATGAGTGCTGGCAAAGGATTTATCGCCCTTGCAGCTTTGATTTTTGGCAGATGGCATCCCGTCAGCACAGTTTTGGCTTGTTTATTATTCGGTGCAACTGAAGCTTTGCAACTAAGAATTCAAGCTTTTAATCTGAATATTCCCTATCAATTTTTAGTGATGTTGCCTTATATTATTGCTTTATTAGCTTTAGTAGGATTAGCTGGCAAGTCCACACCTCCCGCCGCCCTCGGTATTCCTTATATTCCTGAAAGTCGCGAACAATGAGTCGATATCAATTAATTATTTTTGACTTTGATGGCACTTTAGCAATTACGCATCCAGCGATTATATCGTGCGCTATAAAGACCTTCCAGACATTTAATGTCAAGCCACCAACTGAAGAACAGATTCAGTCAGTAATAGGTGTCCCGCTTGCCGAAGCTTTCACTATTTTTCATCCAGCGATCGCTACCGAAGAAATTCCTCAATGGATTGAAACTTACAGACTATTTTATCAGACAGAAGGCTTATTAAAAATAAACCTATTTTCTGGGGTGAACCAAGTCATCCATGCGGCATCTTCTGAGGGTTTGAACTTAGTAATTGTTAGCGTCAAACATACTAAATTTCTTAATTTAGCCTTAAAAGAACTAAAAATTAATAGTTACTTCGATCTGGTTATTGGAGATGACGGACAAACGCCAATAAAACCCGATGCCAGCGTATTTTATTCAGCTATACAGCCGATTTATCCAGACATCCAAAGTAATGAAGTTCTAGTTGTTGGCGATAGTCACGTAGACTTGCTGTTTGCTAAAAACGCTGGATTAGATGTTTGTTGGGCTGCTTATGGTTATGGCGATCGCGCAAAATGTTTGGCACTCAATCCAACTTTTGTAGTTAACGATATTTCGGAACTGATTTCAATTATCCAGAAAGAATAACTACTGTGTCCCGTACAAGCGATCGCCTGCATCCCCCAGACCCGGTATAATATAACCGTGTTCGTCTAACTTTTCGTCAATAGCAGCCGTGTAAATGGGAACATCCGGATGTTCAAGTTGGAAGTGTGAAATTCCTTCTGGTGCTGCTAATAAGCACAAAAACTTGATTGACATCGGGCTTACTTCCTTAATTCGATCAATAGCGGCGACGGCTGAGTTTCCAGTTGCCAACATCGGATCAACAACCAAAACATCCCGCTGTTCAATATCACTAGGAACCTTGAAATAATATTCAACAGCAACATGAGTA
The DNA here is from genome assembly GCF_014695815.1 of Trichocoleus sp. FACHB-6. Lineage (NCBI taxonomy): Bacteria > Bacillati > Cyanobacteriota > Cyanophyceae > Leptolyngbyales > Trichocoleusaceae > Trichocoleus > Trichocoleus sp. FACHB-6. Next base: position 25,255 of record NZ_JACJOY010000018.1, on the reverse strand, counting down.
AGTGGATCGCGGTATAAACCAATATGTCCCACTCTAGCGGAAGGAATTAGTTCTAAAATACCATCCAAAATTCCCTGTCCTGCCCGCATAATTGAGACAATTACCATCTTTTTATCAGCAGCCAGCATCGGTGCCAACATTGGCGCAACTGGGGTTTTAATTTGTTCATATTTCAGCGGCAAATCTCGCGTCACCTCGTAGGCTAATAACATCCCAATTTCTTTGAGGAGGTTACGAAATTTTGCCGTGCTGGTTTCTGTTTGGCGCATCAGCGTCAGCTTATGCTGTATCAAGGGATGGTCGATTACAGTAACTTTAGCATTCATTAATAAATTCATCTCCAAAGATGCCCACAGACTCTCATTATGGGGCTATACAAACAAAGTGTGCTTACGCAGGGAAGAACAAACAAAAAGTAAACTAGCACTGATTTAAGAGCCTTGAATTAAACTTCACTTTTCAAAGCTACAACCTGTTTTAACATGAATACTTACTCTATTAAAACACCGTTCCATCGCTTTCTATCTGAATCGGAGGAACGCCGCCTTCTCGCAATTCTGCGGCAATTTTGCGACCCGCACTCCAGGTTCCTCCTTGCAAAACTTTCACCAGTGGTAATTCAGCAGCACTCAAATTAAATTTTTGTCTGATAATCTCCGCAATTTTATCTAACAAACAAACAGTTAACGCCCGCCATTCTACAATTACCTTAGAATCAACAGCATGACATTTCTGGAAAACATCTGAATGCGCTTGTAACAAACCTAGGTCTAAACATAAACCACCATTGCGATATTCTGGCAGTCCCGTGAGTTCTTCTAACCCAATAATTTCTAAACCGAGTTCCTGAAGTGGTTCTAAAAGTGAATACGTTAACCACTGGGAAAGTTTATGAAACGGAATGTATTGATCATCTTTTGGCAAAGCTGGATGAACCCAAACATCGCCTAAGTTTTCTCCTGCTAACACTATTCGTCCCGGCCAAATATCACCTAGTCCCGTCAAAATAGTTTTTAAAACAGTGCTGGCTTTCAGTTTACCATCAAACGATTGACTTAAAAGATAATTCACTAAATTGCCGGGGCGTGGGTTCTTATTGCCAAAAAACTGAGGATGTTGACAGAGTACCTGTCCCAACTTTTGTAGCAGATTAACCCGTCCTTCCACACCTACCAGCGGATTTTCAGAACTCACCTGAAATCCCTCTGCTAATGTTTGTTTTGTTAAATTTTGCAATCCATCTGCATCAGCTTGTAATGGCAATTTCAAATTACTAGAAAAAGCGCCTTTATAAAACATCCGAAAACTTGCCACAGCTAACCCTTCCGAACGCCGAAACACTCGCCCCGTTTCCCGTTCGCGGTATTGCCAATTTGCACCCGCACCCGCATCCAGCAACACGCTGGTAATTGCCAAATCAAACTTAACTTGGGCTTTTTCAAATGGGTTTAGTTCCGCCAAAGTATCATCTAGTTCAGCGATACGCGATACATTTCCAACCTCGAAATGTCGCCAACGACTATGAAAAGGAATATTGAAATCCGGATACTCATCGCGCATCACCTCAATCACATAATCAGCAACTTTATCGAGTTGAGTTAAATCTACTCGAAAGTGACATTTGCCTTCACAGCATAATTGAAAAATGCGATCGCATCTTTCTCGAATCGCCGCCGGACTTTTCAAATACGCAATCAGTTCGCTCATAATAATTTTAAACGCTACCGTAACCCCCAGGAAACCGCAGATGAACGGGCAGTTAGCCTTTGCGCTTTCCTGGGCGCGTACCTTTGGGTTTAATCTCCTAAACCCCTTCCTTTAATTTCCGCAAGAGTTACCGCATCTGGCACTTCTCCCGGCGTATAGTAACCTGCTGCTTGCTTCGCCGCAATTTCCACTCGTGCATCTTCCGGAATCCAATCATCAGGAATGGCTATGCGTTCAATCACCTCAATGCCTGAAGAAATAATTGCGTTATACTTCAGATCACTCATTGAAACTAAACGGTCAATTCGAGTAATTCCTAGCCAATGCAAGACATCTGGCATTAATTCTTGAAAGCGCATATCTTGCAACCCGGCTACACATTCTGTGCGCGTAAAATATGCCTCGGCGCTATCGCCTCCTTCCTGCCGTTTGCGGGCATTATAAACTAGAAACTTAGTTACTTCTCCCAAGGCGCGTCCTTCTTTTCGGAAATAAACAATTACACCCGCACCGCCTTCTTGTGCTGTCTGAATACAAACTTCTATGCCGTGTACTAGGTAAGGGCGACAGGTGCAAATATCGGAACCAAACACATCAGAACCATTGCATTCATCGTGTACGCGCACGGCGAGAAGTTTGCTGGGATTGGTAATTGCTTCTACTTCTCCAATTAAATAAACTGTTGTTCCGCCAATTGGTGGTAAGAAGACGTGTAAATCTGGGCGTGTCACCAGTTCGGGAAACATTCCACCCGTTTGTTGGAAAAGAATCCGCCGTAAATCGCTTTCATTAATCTTGAGTCGCTGGGCAATTCCTGGTAGATACCAAACTGGATCTATTGCTACTTTAGTTACTACTAAACTGCCATTATTTTTCAGGATTTTACCGTCAACTTGCAAGCGCCCTTTAATTATTGAGTCTTGCAATTCTGGCATATTAATATGCGCTTTGGTAATGGCAATGGTAGGGAAAATATCGTGTCCTTGTTCGTAAAGTGTGGTGTAACTTCCTCCCACCAAGGCACCAAATGGATCGAGACAAACAATTTTGTTAGCATCAGACCAACTGGGATGCGGCCCGATGTGGACAACTGGCGAGGTATTTGTCAAATCAGCGCGGTGATTTGCCTGGAGTGCGCCAGATGCGATCGCTAACGCCCGATACACAGCATAAGATCCAGAATGCGTACCAATTACATTCCGGTGATTTGCGTTTCTTACTGTCCCAATTATTGGCCCCCGTTTAATTGGATCGCTTTCTCCCCAGTTAATGGGAATAGGTTTTTGACCAGATTTACCCGGATGAGATGTCAAAACAATATGCTTGTGCTTAGATACTGCTTTCGGCGTTTCCATAAGGTTCTCAAACTAGCTAAAGATGCAGCCCTAGAAGTGATATTTAACTGCGATCGCAAATAAACTTCGATCATACCAATTATATTTTCGCTCAAAAAATATTTTTTCCAGTAAAATCCCTTTTTGGGTTGCTGCACATTAATTCAGTATGATTAGCTACAAAATGTAACTAATAGTTGATTTTTATAAAGTTGCGTGGTTTGAGTTGAGATCAGGAAACCCAACGCTCTTTTTTACATTTGTTGCTTAAGGCTTGCGCTTAACCCACGGGTATGCGTCTATAATCTACTATTTAAAACTAAAATATGTAAAACAAACGGTAAATTTGGCGGCAGTTAGCTGCCACGATAGGTACTATAAGCCCAAGGCGACGCGAGTAGTGGAACATGGTAATGGGCGGTTGGATCGGCGATACCAAACTGTACCGGGACGCGATCCAAAAAAGGTGGCGTAGCGATCGCATCTGACTTTTGAGCAAAGTAGTCTCCGACTGCAAACACCAACTCGTAAACACCTATTGCTAATTCACCTTCAGATAGCAGCGGTCGATCGGTGCGTCCATTAGCATTAGTACATACTTTTTTTAGTAATTTTTTATTTCCACTTTCCGGTTCTAGCAACCATAATTCTATTGCCATATTACTAGCTGCACAGCCCTGAGTGGTATCGAGTACATGAGTCGTGAGACTAGCTGCCATAGCTTTACCAAAAAGTTAATAGTTAGAGATATTTTATCAATTAACAATAAAATACAGGCTTGTTAACCGTAGCCCAGCCTGTATAATACCTTACCGTTTTCTGGCACTAACTTAATATCCGTGAAATTTATTCCATTTTAAGAAGCTTAAACCCGTTGAAACTGTTTTAAAATCAACTTTAGCTACTAACCGCGTAATCTATTTTAGGGACTATAACAATGATATTTGAGTTGTGAGCCAGCATTTCAAATACCCAACTTCTTAAAGAAGTTGGGTATCTCGCATTCACGAATCATTTAGAACTGCTATAGCTGCGGGTAAGCTTAAGCCTAGCCCAGTGACTATAATACTTTACTGTTTTCTGGCAACCTGCGGATTATAGGAAAAAAATGTGACTTGAAAACTCCATAAATTCCATTTTAAACTTTTAATTCCCTTGTCCGGATGATTCTCGCGTCCTCACAGACCTTAAAATAGTGAAAAACATAGAGAAAAGAGCATGGCAGTAAAGAGTGGCGATTTAGTCCGCGCAGTTCGCGAGAAGTTGGAAAACAGTCTGGAATCTCAAGCTAGTGACTCCCGCTTTCCACCCTATATATTTGAAACCAAGGGTGAAGTTGTACAAGTGCGGGGTGACTACGCACTGATAAAGTTTGGTCAGATGCCAGCACCTAACGTCTGGTTGCGTATGGATCAGCTCGAACCGTTCAAGTAAAGTTAACTCCTAATACCATTTTACTTTTGTGAGGCTACACGTTTGACCCCCCCAACCCCCCTTTTTAAGGGGGGCTAAGAAAAAAGTAAGAAGGTGTAGCTTAAAAATATTCCTATGGATAGATGACTGGTGTAGTAGCGGTAAAACAGGGCTGATAAGAAATTGCTCCAAAGCGATCGCATCTACGGTCAAATCCGCGACGGTCAGTCCGTCGAAACGGGTCAAAATATTACAAACTAAACCCGTAGCGATCGCGTGTCATTATATGCCCTTTTCTCCTTTCTCCCCAACTCCTGCGAGTCATTTGCACCGCGTCTCTATCGTCGGTGGTGCTGGCAAAGTTGGGAGTACCCTAGGTCAGCGGATTGCCGAAAAAAATCTCGCAGACGTGGTATTGCTAGATGTGGTTGATGGTTTGCCCAAGGGGATTGCCCTAGACTTGATGGAAGCGCGGGGGATAGAAGCTCACAATTGCCTGATTTCGGGTACGACTGACTATGCGGATACAGCGGGATCTGATGTGGTGGTAATTACCGCAGGTTTAGCGCGCAAACCGGGAATGAGTCGGGATGACTTAATTAAAACTAATGCTCGAATTGTAGTGGAAGCGGCGAAAAATGCGATCGCTTACTCCCCAGACGCTATCTTAATCGTCGTCACCAATCCCCTTGACGTGATGACCTATCTAGCGAAGCAAGCTACAGATTTACCGCGCGATCGCGTTATGGGTATGGCAGGCGTTCTCGACTCTGCCAGATTTCAAACCTTTATCGCAATGGAATTAGGAATTTGCAGTGTCGATATCCAGGCAATGGTACTCGGCGGTCACGGAGATTTGATGGTACCATTGCCTGCTTACTCCACCATCAGAGGCATTCCCATTACAGAACTGATGGATACCGCCACGATTGAACGATTGATACACAGAACCCGCCAGGGTGGGGCGGAGATTGTGGAATTGATGCAGACTGGCGGCGCATACTTTGCCCCCGCCTCCTCAACCTGCTTAATGGTAGAAGCGATTTTACACAACCAGTCGCGCCTGATTCCGGCGGCGGCGTATCTTCAGGGCGAATATGGATTGCAAGATGTTTTTATCGGAGTTCCCTGTCGCCTGGGGCGTGGTGGTATCGAAAGCATTTTGGAACTTCGTCTGTCTGAAGCTGAACGTGATGCCCTCCATACTTCCGCGAAATCTGTGCGCGAGAGTATTGAGCAAGCGATCGCTATGCTTAAACGGTAGGGTGTCCCTTGGCGTTTGAACATTTGTACCCCCAAGGCTAGGTTGCCTTGTAAGCACCTGACAACGTTTCAAGTTGACTATTCCCTCACCAATCGCTAGGGTGGGCATTGCCCACCCTAGCCAGATAAGTTTTGTTTACTATCTGTTAAGAAAACCTTGGATTTGTTTCAAGGCATACGGAAGAATGTTAAACGCAGCCCAACTAGCAGCCAGGATGACAGGCAGTAGAACCACTGCTATACGCAAATCGATATCCATTCTCAGTTCCCTCGCTTGATGCTTGAAGATTTTTAAAAAATTCTCATTTTTAATTGTTATCCGAACCGGGTCAGTTTTACACACCAACGCCAAACAATTAGTAAACCGTTGCAAATCCCAGATCCGTACCCTTACCTGCGTGAACTAAAGCTAACTTCTGATAGCTCCTCGCGTGTTCGATAAGTTCTGCCGCCTCCTCTGGAGAGACATCGCGCGATCGCTTCGCTGGGACACCCACCATCAGCGACAAAGGCGGCACATCTTTAGTCACCACGCAGCCAGCACCGATAATACTACCAGCACCCACCCGCACACCATCCAGCACCACAGCACCAATCCCAATCAGACATCCTCGTTCAATATAAGCCGAATGAATCACAGCGCCATGCCCGACAGTCACCCAATCTTCCAAAATGGTTGGTTTGCCCGGATCGCCATGTAAAATAGCACCATCTTGGATATTCGTTCCTTCTCCAATTTCAATGCGCTCAATATCCGCCCGCACAACTGCCCCGTACCAAATGCTGACCCCAGAGGCAATCTTTACCCAACCCATAACAACAGCATTCGGCGCAACAAAGGCAGCTAAAGAGAGATCCGGACTAGACCAATAAGAGGAAGAGGTTGGAAACATTTGGCGTTCGTTGTTCTCAGGCTCAATCAATGGACAGAATGCCCACAAGCACTCCAACAGATATAATAAAGCCACTGCGACTGTTGCATAGAGAATATATGCCGATACGCATTACATGATGAATCCAGGTTTACAGTATCCTATCTTCGGCGCGGAGATTCACTGCCCTCACTGCCGCCAGACAATTCCAGCCTTGACGCTAACTGATACCTATCTGTGTCCGCGTCATGGAGCCTTTGAGGCAGACCCGAAAACTGGTGAACTGGTTCATCTACAGTCCGGGCGTCACTGGCGCAGGTGGAATGATGAATGGTACAGGCAGCATACGCATCCAGACGGAATTCGGTTTGAAATCCACGAAGCGCTAGACCGACTCTATACCCAAGGCTACCGGGCGACGCGGGTTATTATTGCCAGTCGCTATCGGGAGTTGATTAGCGCTTACCTTGAGCGCAGTACGCCTTGGCGGGGTCAGTCAGACCCGCCACGACCGAGGCTTTATGGCTTGCCAGTTGAGTTTAGTCCGGAACCAGAAGAGGAACCTTGCTGGGAAGTGATTAATTTCGATTTGGAAAAAGAACCGGGTATCCCCGTGCGATATCCTTATTTTCGGTTGTTTGAGTGATGATCAAGCGATTTTAGAGCCAAAATTCAAAGATGCACCACGCTTCGATCAGGACAGCGAATATTCATCGCGCGATCGCATTCTACGAGCAATTAGGCTTTACAGTATGCGATCGCTTCACTACTGGCTACACCCTCGCCTGCTGGATGGAGGGTAGTCTTGGACGCATCGAACTAATCCAAATTCCGGAACCGAAACCAGCCCCCGACGCTTTTGGAGATGAGCATTACGTCGGTTACTACCACTTATCCTTTGATATTACCAACGCCGCATCTGACCTTCCGGGCTGGTTAATCTCGCTTAAAGAACGCTTTGACGAGGCGGCAAAAAATAATCCAGAACAATTTGAACCACTGAAGGTACTTTTAGAGCCGACACAGCAAATGATCAGCGATCGCGTCTACGAAGTCGCCTTTATTGCCGATACCGATGGACTCCCCCTCGAATTTATCCGAGTTTTGAGTAACGCTTAGAGGAAAATTTTTAACGCAGAGGTACGCGCCATATTCGCGCACAGGAACACAAAGGAAATTCGGCGTTGCTGATTTTAGATAGATAGCCCATTTCTACCCATTTATCGGGATAGAAATAACAAACTCCGAGCCATACCCTAAAGAAGAATTCACCTCCAACGTCCCCTGGTGCTTTTCTTCAACAATTTGGCGGGCAATAGACAATCCTAAACCCGTTCCTTGACCAACAGGCTTGGTTGTGAAGAGGTGATCGAAGATTTTTTGTTTCACTTCATCAGAGATACCACCTCCATTGTCCTTAATTTTAATCAAAGCTCGTTCGCCCTTTTCGCTCACAGCAGTTTGAATAGCAATTTGGTTGGGTAGGGATTGAATCTCACTAAAGCTACGTCCCTTACTTTGTTCTTCCAGAACATCAATGGCATTTGCCAAGATATTCATAAATACCTGATTTAGCTGTCCGGGGAAGCATTCCACTAGGGGCAAATTTCCATACTCTTTGACAATTTCAATTGCAGGGCGGTTTTCATTTGCTTTTAGACGATGCTTGAGAATCAGGATAGTGCTGTCGAGTCCATCGTGAATATTGAAAGGAACTGGGCGATCGCTATCTGCCCTCGAAAACGTTCTCAAACTTGTACTGATACTGCGAATACGATCGACTCCCTCCTTCATCGAGCCAATCAATTTAGGCAAATCTTCTCGCAAATACTCCAAGTCTATATCCTCAATTTCTGCTTCAATTTCCACTCCGGGAACGGGAAACTTTTCTTGATAAAGGTCGATTAAGTTAAATAAATCCTGTACATAATACTGAGCAGGTTGCAGGTTTCCTGCAATAAAGCCTACAGGATTGTTGATTTCGTGGGCTACCCCTGCGACTAAATTTCCGAGAGCAGACATCTTCTCATTCTGTACCAGTTGCAGTTGCATCTGTTTGAGATCGTTAAGATAAAGCTCTAGTTTTTGAGCATACTCCTGAGATTGCTGATACAGACGAGCGTTCTGTAAGGAAATTGCCGCTTGGGAGCAGAGGATGTTGAGAATGCCGACCTGATCGCCCGTGAATGCCCCAGTTGTCAAATTATTTTCCAAGTACAGAATTGCCATCATTTTGCCTTGATGGAGAATCGGAGTACACAGAATGCTCTTAGGTTGCTGCTGCTTCATATAAGGGTCAGAAGCAAATGTTAATTGAGTCGTCGCATCATCGAAAACTAGGGTTTCTTTAGTCCGTTTGACGTAGTTAATGATAGTTGGGGGAATTTCTTGGCTCTGCCCAATCAAAACATCTTGCAAAATGCAGTCTTGGCGAGCGCTACAGTGAACGGCGATCTTCCAATTTTCCTCTTCATTTAAAATCAATACTCCTGTTTGCGCTCCGGCATTTTTTACCACCACTTGCATCAGCGTAGAGAGCAACTGATCGAGCTGAATTTCGCTAGAGAGAGCTTGAGAAGCTTTGATAAGTGTTGGTAAATCTATTACTGTGCTACTCGTACTCCCAGCAATTGTTTGGTTTTTGGTAGAAGATGAGGTGTCATTAGAGGTAGTCACTCCCTCGAACGAACGAGTTTGATTCAGTTGCAGAATCGGAGCAAGCAGTTGAGGATAGCGTTCTTCTAGATCGTCAATCTTCGCTTTAGCTCCCCAACGACTGTAGGCATAGTAAGCATCTACGAGATACACCTGGGCAATTTTTTCTTTTCCCCATTCCAGGTAGAATTTAGCAGCCAATTCGTTTGCAAGGGCTTCTTCGTTGAGGAATTGATTTTCTTTAGCGAGGGAGATGGCGCGATCATAAAACTCAGCAGCCTGCCAGTTTTCTTCAGCAACACGAGCAATCTCCGCCTCTAAAAGAAGAAATTTGGACAGACAGTTTTCAGGGCAATTCTCTGCCCAAACTTGAAGTTGTTTCCGATTTTTCTGAATAACTTCTTGATGATTTTTCTGTTGTTGCTCTGCTGCTGCTCCATAAAGTTGCAACACACTCAAAGACTGATAAAAACAATGCAAAACACGTTGAAATTGTCCATATAGTGCATTAGAAAACTCTGCCGCCGCTACTAACATTTCATAAGCTTTAGCATACTCACAATAGGTAAAAAACAAAAATGCTTTAGCGAAATAGTAAGTATTACTGCCGTAGCCATAGCCAATTTTATTGAACGTTGCTAGCGCAGACTCTTCATCAAATGTTTCAGAGCTAAGGCTATACTTACCTGTTGTTAGCCCTTGCAAATTCTCTAGGAGTTTGCACTGAAGGATTAGGGCAAACGCTGTCGTAATCTCCGTCCGTTCGGCAAAGCTGATGTACTTTTCATGTCGAGTCAGCAAACTGTGAATATCGCTGGATACAATCGCTTGCTGCCAGAAACTAAACAGAGCACTGTGATGACACCAAGAAAAATCGCCTACCTCCATTGCCCCCTGATAAGCAGCTTGTTGCAGAACAAGATTGGAACTAACGTGCTTGCGCCAATGGTTGATAAAGTTGCCGAACGACATATAAATTTTGCCATTGAGGGTGGTGTTATTAAATTTTTCATTCACCTTCAACCCTAAAAGTCCAAACTCATAGCCCAATTCATAGTCTTGAAAGCGTTGGCAGAGAATTGTGCCATACCAAACATAAACAAAACCCGCCAGATTTGTATTCCCGTATTGCAAACAGAGATTGGTCATGTGTAAAACAACCAACACTAACAACACCTGATTAGTCAGGTAAGTGGGCGGTACCATGTTCATTAGTAGTTTGATCAGCATCTGGCGTTCTTCATCGACAATGAGTGGTGCGTCGATCAGTCCTGCAACTGCGCGCTGATTTAAGGTTTTTTTAACTGCCAGAGCCATCGCTTCTAATTCCGCTTCATTTGGCATAATCGACAGTTCTAAGCCCAACAGCTTTAGCCCTTCAATCCCTACTTGAATCGCCTTTTGATAGAGTGCATTGTTTTGATAATGAGTTAGCTGAATTGCAATGATTTTGGCTCGATCAAGACTAGACTTGGCATTGCTAAATCCTATTTCTACCAAATATTCTGCTTGGTCAAAGTTACCTAACAAAAACTCAGCCTCAATACTTTCTAAATATAAATTTATTGTTAATTTGTATTCCGTTTCCCATTTATTTATTGGCAAGCAATTTAAGCCAAAAGCTAAATATTTTGCCCCAGCTTCATAAGCGGTTGAGAGTTTAGCTTTCTGCCCTGCAATCAGGCTAATTTCAGCTAAATTAGTTCGTTCCTCGTCCTGCGTTATTAGCTCTGAGCTAAGGTTAAAATGATTGATAATATCGAACAGTTCTTCTCCTCTTGCTACTTCCGAGAAATTCTGAAGAAGTAATCGACCGATTTTGAGATGAGTTGCTTGCTTTTCGTTTTCAGGAATCAGTGAATAGGCGGCTTGTTGAACGCGATCGTGTAAAAATTTGTATGTTGGTAATGGGTCGGAGTTTTTCTGCCCGATTGCTAATCCCCCATTCCCTTCTCCTTGGTAAAATTTATAAACCTCACTACTGGGTAAAATCAGCCCTTCTTGTAGCGTTTTCCATAAGATATTGGCTGTTTCTATAGGCGATTTTTCATTAACAATTCCTAATGTTGCCAAATCGAATTGATTGCCAATGCAGGCAGCTAACTTCAAAACTTCCTGTGTTGGAGCAGGCAACTTTCGCAATTGAAGTGCCATGAACTCTACAACATCATCTGTCAGGGCTAATGTCCGCACTGAGGCAATGTCACACTGCCAATAGTGCGCGTCATAGTTAAATGCAATTAGCTTATCTTCATGCAAAGATTTGAGGAATTGCGTGCTGAAGAATGGATTCCCTTTGGTTTTCTGATAAACCAGTTCGGTTAGGGGCAAAGCCAACGCTGTAGAACAAGCTAGAGTATCGGCAATTAAACAATTCAAATCCGAGAGTTCGAGCGGCTCTAGAGTAATGGTATTTACCGTTGCTCCAGTTTTTTGAATGCCGGATAATGTCAGCATTAAAGGGTGTACCGGACTGACTTCGTTATCTCGGTAAGCTCCCATTAAGAAGAGATAACGCCGTTCGCGATCGCTTGTCAGGAGTTGAATCAAGTTCAACGAGGCTGAATCAGCCCATTGCAAGTCATCTAAGAAGATGACGAGCGGATGTTCTTGGGTGGTGAAGACAGAGATGAAGTTCTCGAATAACCGATTAAATCGGTTTTGGGCAGCATTCCCAGTCAGTTCTGGTGCAGGGGGTTGCTCTCCAATAATCCGCTCTAGTTCGGGAATGACATCAACAACTACCTGAGCATTCTCCCCCAATGCTGCCAGGATTTGAGTCTTCCACTGCTCAACTTTAGCGTCAGTTTCGCTCAACAATTGCCCCATCAAATCTCGAAAAGCCTGTACAAAAGCACTGAAGGGAAGGTTGCGCTGGAATTGGTCGAACTTGCCTTTAATGAAGTAGCCTCGCTGTCTCACGATAGGTTTGTGAACTTCGTTGACGACAGCAGTTTTGCCAATGCCGGAGAAGCCAGTAACGAGCATCATCTCGGCGCTTCCTGCACTAACGCGCTCAAATGCCGTTAGCAATGCTTGCACTTCAGCTTCGCGTCCGTACAACTTTTCGGGGATGATGAAGCGATCGCACAAATCCCGCGATCCCAACTCAAAGTCTGCAATTTCACCTGTCGCTGTCCACTGGTGCAAACAATTTTCCAAGTCGTATTTGAGTCCCAGCGCACTTTGATAGCGGTCTTCCGCATTTTTCGCCATCAGTTTGCTAACTATGAACGACAACACGGACGGAACGCTCTTGTTAAGGTGATGGACTGGGATAGGCTGCTGGGCAAGGTGACAGTGTACTAAGTCCATCGGATCATCCGTTTGGAAGGGCAACTGTCCCGTTAGCATTTCGTAGAAAGTGACTCCCAAAGAGTAGAAATCCGTGCGGTAATCAATCCCCCGATTCATCCGCCCTGTTTGTTCGGGAGAGATATAGGGTAAAGTGCCTTCGAGGACATTTGGATTTTGAATTTCTTGGGTTTCGCGTGGCAGCAAGGAGGCAATGCTGAAGTCAATCAGTTTTACCTCTTTGCTGGTCGGGTTGATTACTATATTGGCCGGTTTGAGGTCTTTGTGGATAACGCGGTGCTGGCACAGTCCCTCAAGGGTATGGGCAACTTGAACCGCAATGGAGAGAAACAGGGGTATCGGCAAGCTAGAAGTTTCGCCGCTTTCCTTGCTTGCTTCTGCTACAGAAGCGAGGTAGCTACACAAGGAAATGCCGCCAAAATCCTCCAAAATCAAAGCGTAGCTGTTATAGTAGCTCTCCAGGTTATAGGTCTTGATGATGCCAGGAAAATCTAGGTTTTTACCAATGATGTATTGGTTGCGAAAGTGAATGAGTTCGTTGAAGCGAGGAAACTCATTTCGCAGTAGTTTTATAACAACTGGTTGCCTGTCTGATTTTCGGACACCCCGATAAACCACAGTGCGGCTTCCCGCATAAACTTGTTCTTCAATACTGTAGCCCAAAAGCCCGATTGTCGTGTTAGCCATAGCTACTGTTATGTTTGTAGGGATTTTTAAAGTTCTTTAACTTACTATTCCCACTAGAGAGGCTGTTATTTATCAACTTATTTTTTCTTAATATAACTTTACTAATTCCCTGATAAAATTATTGTGCTTTAGGTGTTAAAAAAGCAGCTATTTTTAAGCCGGATATTTCGGAAAAATTAAATTTCTTTATCTTTGAGTTCCAAATTAGCGATCGCTCAATAGTTAGTTCATCGCTGACACTTGAGTTAACCTGCTCGATGCGTATATGCTCTATAGCAATCCTATTTAAGTTGTGAACGAGTATTCACCCTTGTAGGGACACGGCACTGCCGTGTCCCTACAAGGGTTTACGAATCATTTAGGATTGCTAGATATAGCAATGTAGGAATGCGATCGCGTCATTGGGCGGTTCATTTCCCCTTGAACTGTCAACCCATCTGTGAGTCCGTATACTAAGTTACATTTATTTATGAACATTTACGGTTTGCTCCTCAAGCCATCTACCTTTTGAAATAAATTAGAAATCAAAGTGAAAAAATTAAAATTATCTTAAATTCTAAATTTTAAATTCTTAAGTGATTATGCCCCCCTATAGGATTGAATTTTTACCCAAAGAAAGGTTTTATTAGAGGGTTATCACTATTAAAATTGTCCCCTAGAGAACATTTATTGATGATATTGTCAGTAGAGCTACTTAGTATTTCCTCCTCAAGCCTGTTGCATTGGATGATACAGCCGCACTTAGCCTTGCACATCCCGGATGGGTTCTTGAGTCTAGCTGTAAGCCTGGTGACATGGCTACTTGCCATCGGATTGATTGCGATCGCCTTAAATCGAGTCCAAGCGGACTACAAGGAACGAGCAGTACCGCTGATGGGAGTTTGTGGCGCTTTTATATTCGCTGCCCAAATGATTAATTTCCCAATTCCCGGCGGTACATCTGGACACCTGCTGGGAGGTACACTAGCCGGAGTTTTGCTGGGGCCGTGGGCTGGATCGCTGGTAATGGCAGCAGTCTTCATCGTCCAGTCTGTCTTATTTCAGGATGGCGGACTGACAGTGCTGGGAGCCAACATCACCAACATGGGATTGATTGGCACATTTGGTGGTTACTATTTATACAAAGTAATTCGGTTTGCTCTAGGTCGGGATAGTTGGCGAGGAATGTTAGCTGGCACAGCAGTTGCAGCTTGGACAAGCGTATTTGTTGCGGCAATTTTGACCGCAGTGCAACTCGCTTTGTCAGAGACAGTGCCATTAGGAGTAGCGATATCGGCAATGGCATTTTGGCACGTACTGATCGGCATTGGAGAAGCAATAATCACAGTCATAGCAGTGAGTTTTGTTTGGCGATCGCGTCCCGATCTTTTCTTCGACCCACCCCGCAGAGCTTATTCGTCCGCATCTCGTTCGTATACAACGCGCTAAATTATGAGTAGCAATATGTCTCCCGAAAGCGCTTCGCACAGGCTCCGCCAACGCAACCGTGCTTTTGTCATCGCGGGCTTAGGAACTGCCCTGCTAATTGCAATTTTCTTGTCCCCTTTCGCTAGTTCAGATCCAGACGGACTAGATAGGGTAGCTCAAGATCATAAGTTTGACACTAAAGCAGCAGAAGACGCACCAGCCCGAAAACTCCCCTTTTACAGCGTTTTTGAAGAATATGCCGTCAGAGGCGTACCGGAACAAATTGCCACCCCTATTGCAGGTTTAATCGGAACTTTAGCAACGTTTGGCTTGGCTTGGGGAATTGGTAAATTAGTTGTTCGCAACTCTGGTTCACCAACCGATGATTCAGATTATCCCAATCCACCAAGGGAATAAATAGGAAATTAGGTGAATGCTGCTACACCTTGGTGCAGTTCAGTTGGATGTTGATAGCAAGAAGAATACAGCCTGGCACTCGTTAGCTCCCCGGACTCGCGTCTTGTGTACGCTGCTGCTTGTGTTTGCGATCGCGCTAACGCCAAACGGACGCTGGTGGACTTGGGCAATCTATGGATTAGGCGTTCTAGCTATTATCCGGCTTAGTCGCGTAACTGGGACAGTGCTGCTGAAGCGAATAGCCGTTGAATTTGCTTTCATCGGCGCTGTGCTTCTAGGCACTTTGTTCCGGGACGGTGGCGAGGTAATTTGGTCTTGGGGGCCGCTAAGAATTACTACAGTTGGTTTGATGGTTTTGGGTAGCGTGACACTGAAAGCATTGCTATCCCTAATAATGGTGAACGTGCTAACTTTAACTACTTCTATTCCCGCACTTTTGAATGCCTTAGTAGCGTTGCGAGTTCCACCACTGTTGGTGGCAATTCTTGCCTCAATGTATCGCTACATCGGTGTTTTAATTGGTGAGTTTAACGCCATGCGTCGGGCAGCAGCATCTCGTAACTTAATGGGCAGCAACCGTTGGCAACGTTTGGTAATTGGCAACATGATGGGATCGCTGTTTATCCGCACTTATGAACGCGGAGATCGGGTTTATCAAGCTATGTTAGCGCGGGGTTATCAGGGGCTACCACCTGTTGAAAAGATGCCGCCTGGAGGACGCAATGACATGATAGCCCTAACTTTGATAATAATTTTGGCGCTAATTGGACAAGCGATATACCTTTTATAAATAAGTTTTATTTTAAATTGTTGCCATGCACCATAATCCTATATCAATTGAAAATCTTACCTATACTTACCCAGACGGAACTCAAGCTTTAAAAGGCATAAATCTGTCTATCAGAGCAAATGAACGAGTAGCATTAATTGGTGCTAATGGTTCCGGAAAGTCTACATTGCAGTTACATCTGAATGGGATTATCCTGCCCCAAGAAGGAGAGATAAAAATAGGGGAGTGGTCTATAAATTCCGGAAATATGCGACAAATTCGGAATTTTGTCGGGCTGGTATTTCAAAATCCAGATAATCAACTGTTTATGCCCACAGTTTGGGAGGATGTTGCTTTTGGCCCGATGAATCAGGGTTTGCGAGACAAAGAACTGCAAAATCGAGTGCTTCAGGCAATGGCAGCAGTTGACATCGATCCGGAACACTACGGAAATCGCAACACCGAAAATTTGTCGGGGGGAGAAAAAAAACGGATTGCGATCGCAGGCGTGTTGGCAATGAACCCGCAAGTATTAGTATTTGATGAACCTTCAGCGCAGTTAGATCCCCGTTCTCGCCGTCAATTAATTCAGTTGCTGTTAAGCTTACCGCTGACGCAACTAATTGCAACCCACGATTTAGACATGGCTTTGGAAATATGCGATCGCACCATTGTCCTGAGTCAAGGACAAATCGTGTACGATGGCGAAACGGAGCGAGTGATGAACGATTCAGATTTTTTGGTTAAACACGCGCTAGAGTCTCCACTATGCTACAGTCGCCCTTACTGTCAGCTGGAAGATGCTCCCCTAAAGCAAATAAAAAAACCTATATTTCATGGTTCCCATGAAGCTTGACACCCAGAAGCGCCCAATTACAAAAGCAATGCCCAGAGTAACCAGCCTCACGGATGGGGATCAATTAAGTTAACTTAAGATATATAGATACCTGAAAAACTAATAAAAATAGGATACCAGCGTTGCTGGTTCCCGTAAGTTGAGTATCACCCCCGAATGCAGTCGGGGATGCGATCGCTTTATCTGTCACTACACCATCACTCGCCATCTGTCAAATGAACATCCTGAACAATCTGCTTTTCCAACCCACTCAACCCCGAAGCGAGAAAAAACAGCGCCGTGGCATTGAAATCAAGTCACAGCGTGAAATCGAAATCATGCGACAGGCGGCGAAAATTGTGGCAACCGTTCTCAAAGAAATTCAAGAGATGGTGCAGCCTGGCATGACAACAGCCGATTTAGACGCTTATGCCGAAAAGCGCATCCGCGAAATGGGGGCAACACCCAGCTTTAAAGGCTACCACGGATTCACAGGCTCCATCTGCGCCAGCATCAACAACGAAGTCGTGCATGGCATTCCCAACCCGAAAAAAGTGATCCGGACTGGCGATGTCTTGAAAGTGGATACTGGTGCCTACTTCCAGGGTTATCATGGCGACTCCTGCATCACCATCGCAGTTGGTGAAGTGACACCGGAAGCCGCTAAATTAATTCGCGTCGCCGAAGAAGCCCTCTACAAAGGAATTGAACAAGTCAAAGCCGGAAACTATCTTTTAGACCTTGCTGGTGCCATTCAAGACCATGTGGTAGCCAATGGTTTTAGTATAGTTGAGGACTTCACAGGTCACGGCGTGGGGCGGAATCTGCACGAAGAACCGTCAGTCTTCAATTTCCGCACCCGCGAGATGCCGAATGTCAAGCTTCGCGCTGGAATGACTTTGGCAATAGAGCCAATTTTAAATGCTGGTTCCAAATTTACCCGCATCTTATCCGACAAGTGGACAGCGGTAACGGTAGATAACGCTCTGTCGGCTCAGTTTGAGCATACTGTGTTGGTGACAGAAGACGGATATGAAATTTTGACCGATCGCTCCAAAGTTTAATCCATCGTTGCATAATTGACCCACATCCTCAAGGGTCGATGCTCCACAAACAAAGCCCGCACAGGCGGGCTTCTCTATTTTTCTATCTAAAATAATTTTGTAACGTGAGGCAGGTGCAATATGTATCTAACAGCGCAAGAGTTGGAAGCACGAATGCCCGATGCTACAAAACTTTTGAGCGATGAACCAGAAATGGAAAGTTCTGTACACTACAAGCAACTAGCCTTATTGGTGAGTTGTTTAGAATGGTTGTGGCGCAATCGCAATGATTTTTTTATTGGCGCTAATCTTACAGTTTATTTTAGTCGGCAGCAACTGCGAAATAGAGACTTTCGGGGCCCTGACTTTTTTCTGGTAAAAAACACGCAAAAAAGAGAGCGCCCTTCTTGGGTAGTGTGGGAAGAAGAAGGCAAATATCCGGATATAATTATCGAATTGCTTTCAACTTCAACAGCTAATATTGACCGGAATTTAAAAAAAGACCTATATCAAAACCGATTTCGCACGCCGGAATACTTTTGGTTCGATCCGGAGAATTTGGAATTTGCGGGGTTCCGGTTAGTAGGAGAACAGTATCAAGCCATTGTGCCAACTGCACAAGGCTGGCTGTGGAGTGAGGTACTGGATTTATATTTAGGTGTAGCTGCGGGCAAATTACGCTACTTTACTCAAGAAGGTGTTTTGGTTCCCACGCCAGAAGAGACAGCAGAACGACTAGCAGAACAGTTGCGAATCCTCGGTGTCGAGCCGGATAGTCTAGCTTAGCGCGATCGCGTGAAACAATGTCTATGGCAAGCTAAGATTTTATTGCCAAGACGCACCCCGCAGCCTTCAAAATAAATAGCGATCGCCCAAAATCACGATGAATCAAATTGATTTAGCCTTTACCCCAGCTGTAGAACAAGCGCAACTCATCCGCAGCAAACAAGTCTCGCCGCTAGAGTTGACGGAACTTTACCTGGAACGCATCCACAGGCTAGATGGCAACCTGGGTAGTTATTTTACGGTGATGACAGATGTGGCACTTGCCGATGCCAAGGCAAAAACGGAAGCTTTAGCTGGCGACACCTCAGAATTACCACCTTTTTTTGGTGTACCGATTTCTATTAAAGACCTCAACCCAGTTGCTGGGGTTCGCTGTACCTACGGAACACCAGCGCTGAGGGACAAAATAGCTGCTTATGATGATGCCGTGGCGGGGCGGATTAAGATGGCTGGCTTTACTATTCTGGGTAAGACTGCCACTTCTGAGTTGGGTTCTATGCCTTTTACAGAAGCACCAGGCTTTCCCCCAACCCGAAATCCGTGGAATCTGGATTATACGCCAGGGGGATCGAGTGGCGGTGCATCGGCGGCGACAGCGGCGGGGTTGTGCGCTTTAGCTCAAGGTTCTGATGGTGGCGGTTCGGTGCGCGGCCCTGCCGCCTGTTGTGGTTTAGTCGGACTTAAACCCTCAAGAGGTCGTATATCTTATGCACCCGTAGGCGATCATCAAAATGGCATTGCCACTAATGGTTCCTTGGCTCGTACTGTAGCAGATGCCGCCGCTCTCCTCGATGTGATGTCTGGCTATATCACTGGCGATCCCTACTGGTTGCCAGATCCAGAAACGACGTTTTTGGCGGCGACAGCACAAAAGTTAAACCCTTTGCGAATTGCTTTCAGCACAGCAATTCCACCAGTGGGCGAAGCTGATGCGGTGCGTCAAGAATCGGTGCTAAAAACGGTGCGCCATTTAGAAGAAATGGGTCATATTGTGGAACCAGGATGCCCCGATTTCAGTAATTTGATTGAACCTTTTACCAAAGTTTTTCTAGCTGGTGTGGCGGCGGCGGGGATTCCCAAAGAGTATCTGCAACCCATGAATCGCTGGATGGCAGAACAATCTGGGTCGGCGGGTGAATATTTACAAGCTGTTGCCCAAATGCAAATTTCGGCGCGGCGAATTGTGGCCTTTTTTGAGAACTATGATGTTTTAGTGTTGCCAACTTATTTGCATCAACCTCTCCGCATTGGCGAGTGGGCAAACTTGCCTCCAGAAGAGATTTTGCAAAGAATTATTCAGTGGGTGGCTCCCTGTCCGCCGTTCAATGCTACTGGACAACCCGCGATCGCACTCCCTACCGGTTTTGACGATATCGGCTTGCCTGTAGGCGTACAATTGGTCGGACGACCTGCTGCTGAAGCTACTCTCCTCTCTTTAGCGTCCCAGTTAGAAGCCGCTAAACTTTGGAGCGATCGCCGCCCTGATTTTGCAGTTTAAAAAAGGGTTGTCAGACAAAAGGCAAAAATACAACCTTACTTAGATTTATAACTCTTAGTCCCCCTTTGGTTGACGGGGCAAGCAGGGTGCTTTCATACAACCCTTAGAAAATATCGAAAATTGCTGCATTTTGTAGGGGCATGGCAATCAAAATGCCCCTGCCGCCAACCAAAATCAACGTTACATAATTTTCTTTTAATAAATGAAACCACCCTGCGGTTGACAGGGCAGGGGGCGGGGTTCTCTTAATTAAATCTTGCAAGCTTTCCCACTAGGAGTAGCATCAGGATATAGAGTAACAATTGCATCTCTGCTCTTGACCAATACAGCTTTATAAGATTTTTTCGTCTCATCATCTTGTACTGTCAAAATGCAAGCTCCCTGAGCATTTCCCTGCACCTTCAATGCTTTAGTTGCATCCAAAAGCATTTCTTTGGCATCACTCACAAGAGAATAGCCTTTGATGTTATCTTTCCAAATTCGCCCATCTTTTTTGATGAGTACACCCACTGTATAAATTACACCAGGAACTACTTCTTCATTCTGCAAATTCTCAGATAATCTTCCCCCTATTTTATCTTCTTGCAGTTGCAAATATCTGCCAAAAAAATGCAGCCCGCCAATTTTAGTAGGTCCATCTAACTCCCCGCAAAAGATATGTTCAAACCCTCCTCTGTCATTCCAAGCAGCCGTTAAATCATCGAGGAATTCTGCTTCTGTACTTCTACTTGGACGCAATTGCCCACCTACTGACTGTTGAATTTCCCGCAGTACGTTTCGATTATCTGACATCAATTTTTTGAAAGCACTTGCCGTCACCTTGCTGCCAATCGTTCCGCAGGTTTTCAGGACAGCTTGATCGAAATTGCTCAGTTTGGGTGCTGGTGGTGTAATGTCTGCTTTTTGATTGCGCGGAAAGCGATGAGTCTCCAGGTTATTAAGATTATCAAAAAACGGTTGTATAGCTGTTGATGGCTGCTTTACGGTAGGAGAGTTAATTGGAGTCCCACTTACACCTTCAGAAAAAATGCCACAATCAACACTCACCCAGCGAAGTCCTGGGGTTGCACCAGGTACTTTAATAAATATAAACTTTCGTTGCCTAGAGTTGAAGCCTACCGCTTCGTAACTCTGACCATTGGTAACTCGAATATTTCCCGGATTGGTACCGTTAATTCCCCGTGTTGCTTCACAAGTGCGAGTAGCCCGGAAGGTTCCAGAGGCGGGAACTTGCGCGTAAGCAGCATATATTGATAGCATCGGGGTGATTAATATTAAGGCTATGATAAATCTAACCTCTAACTTTACCGCCAGCCTGCACCAAAAATTAAGTTTCATAATTTAAGAAAATAAAAAGATGGCAATCACGATGATAATTCAGATTGTGTGCGCCTTATTCCGGAAATTTATTAGATATTCTTGTAAATACGTTGAATGGGGTGTTAGTTGATTTTCCTTTATATAACTGCCAACTGTTAGATTTGGCAATAAGATGAATCTCCGCATCTGTGCTATTATAATTATCTTCAATAGTTATGGCAGAAGACGGCAAGTTGAAGAAGGCAAAAGGTAAAAACGCTCTAAATTTAGGTTTAGCTTCGTTTCTGAGATGGGGACAAGACACGCAAAATTCCCAGCAAAAAGTTCTTCCTTTCATCTGTTTATTGTTAACTTTTTCTTATTCAATTATTAATTTTTATTACCCCAAAAGTCTGCTGGCTCAGGAACAGTTGAAGGACTTTAATTACTGGGGGAGTCTGTGCGACTTATTAGCAGACGAAAAAAAATATGCAGAAGCGGTGGCGGCGTGCGATCAGGCGATCGCACTCAACCCCAACCAGGCGAAAACCTGGACTGACCGGATTGAGGGGCTACTAGGACAGGCAAAGTACACGGAAGCGCTGGTTTCCGCGGACAAGGCGCTGGGTATCAAACCTGACTATTCTCTGGCTTTGGCGGATCGGTGTATTGCCTTAGTCAACTTAGGGAAATACGAGGATGCGATCGCGAGTTGCGATAAGGCGCTGATCTCCGATGGAAATTGGGGAAACAACGGCACACCTCTAATAGCGTGGTACAATAAAGGGTTGGCGCAAACAAAGTTAGGACAGTACGCAGAAGCGATCGCCTCTTATGAAAGTGCCTTAGAAATTAAACCGGATTATTCTCTAGCTTTGGTCGATCGGTGCGCCGCATTATCGCAAGCCAGCAAATACACCGAAGCGATCGCAGCTTGTGATCTGGCGCTAAAAAGTGACAGCGACTGGGGAACTGCCACACCAGCCCTGGCATGGTACAACAAAGGTGTAGCGCTTAAGAAATTGGGACAGTACCAAGAAGCGATCGCTTCTTACGATCAAGCTCTGGCTATTAGTCCTACCGATGCAACAGCGTGGACTGAACATGGAGTTTTGCTGTCTGTAGTAGGAAAACCAGCACTCGCACTAGCATCGCAGCAATTTGCAATTAAAATTAGTCCGAATTATTCTCAAGCTTTAGCCAACCAATGCGCGGCCTTCAACAAATTGGGGCAATTTAAAGAAGCCCAGGAACCCTGCGAGAAAGCCCTGCAAGGTGATGGCAAATGGGGTGAGACGAGTCCCGCATTTGCTTGGGATCAGCGGGGGAACGCCTTAGCAGGACAGGGTAACTACGAAGAAGCTTTGGCCTCCCACGATCGGGCGATCGGGCTTAACCCTGACTATGCGGAAGCTTGGAACAACCGCAGCGTTACGCTATGGTTTTTGGGAAGATACTCAGAAGCCATTGTTTCTAGCGATCGCGCTACTACTATCAATCCTAACTATGCTCAGGCTTGGTTCAACAAAGGCAGGATACTGAGGACGGTCAAAAAGTATCCCGAAGCACTCGCCGCTTACGACAAAGCGATCAAGAGTGCCGATCCTAACTTTGCTAGTAAGCTTCTGGCTGATATTTGGGCAAACCGGACTGTAGTGCTGTGGACTTTGGGAAGATATTCCGAAGCCCTTGCAAGTAGCGATCGCGCTATTAACCTCAATCCGGAATTATCTCAAGCTTGGTACAACCGTGGTGTAGTGCTGGTAGGCTTGAAACGTTATAAAGAGGCACTTACTGCTTACGCCCAAGCTATCCGCATCACTCCCACCGATGCTAACAGTTTGGCAGGTAAAGGGGTCGCCCTGTTGAATTTGGATCGACTAGAAGAAGCGATCGCTGCTTTTGAAGAAGCCTTGAAACTTGACCCCAAAAACTCTCTAGCTTTGGAAAACAAAACTTTGGCGATGCAAAAGTTAGAAGAAAAAATGAAAGAAACCGCCCCCCTAACCGCACCATTACCACCACTTAAAAAGTAATTATTCAAGAGGAATAAATCCATAGTTAAAAGTTACCCTACCCCGCAAGCGGAGTGGGGTTCAATATTTACAGCTAATCAAGCGACCTTCCGACTCATCTTATAAACCTCTGGCAACTTCCACCAAGGAACATGAGGAGCTTCGTGATGTTCCTCGTGGTAGCCAAAGTGATAGCAAGTGATAAAAGACCAGAAAATCGGGAGTGCATTCGTCTTGGCGCGATGGTTATTAGTATAACCACCTTCTGGCTCTTGGTGTGGTAAATAGGTGCCAAAAAAGAATAACTGCACCGAACTCAAAATCGAAGGAATCACCCAAAATAAAGTTAAATTGGCTTCTGGTATATGAAACGTGAAACTAATCAGGTTAAATACCACCATTAACCCTATAAGCCGTTTCCAGCTCCAGTAGCCCATCATAAAATAAAGATACCAGGCAAAAAAGTTTTTGTGCTTACTGTCGTGAAAATCTGGATCTAGTTCACTGGCTGGATGGTGGTGGTGTTCCCAATGTTTTTTTCTTAACTCATTAAAAGAGAAGAGTCCATAAAGAGTTAAAACTAAAGAACCTATAAAGTTATTAATTTTAAGGTTTTGAGGAACTACTACCCCGTGCATTGCATCATGAGCGGTAATAAACAATCCTGTATACAGAAATGTCTGCCAAACTAATGCTACTATTTTCCATAGGACAGGAACTTGGGAAATATCCAGGGAAAATAAGAAAATTAGGCTGCTTCCCCAGATTCCAATAATTGCGAAAGCAATTACAAGCCCTAGATATGTATTTTCACTTCGCTCTATTCGCTTAATTTGCGTTGGTTGCAGTGGGGGGTGTTCGAGTTGGAGCATACATTTGTTACTTTTCGAGCTTTTTTGTGGAGCGATTTACAAGATTATACCGATGTCCGTTCACCCTCGATAAATAGGGTTTGCAGGCTACTAATTGTTTAAAAAAATGTTTTGCTTTACTAATCTTTCCGATGAGAAAACTTAATTAATACTTAATGCCTTCTATTAGACACCACTAGCCGGGTATTAAGTACCGTAAAGCTATCTTAACTATTGTAAAGCAATTTTGGCCAGGGCGATACGGTACAGATACGTATCAGCCCCGTATCACTTATGTGGTAGGGGGTAAGGCGTGGGAGCTTACACTCAGGCTGACAGTTTAGATAGTTACCTGCAACCGCCAGGCTGAGTGTAAGGCTAGTCTAATCGTTAGCGGGCGACATGAGGAAGCAGGTGCAGTACGTCACGAACCACGCTATAGCCTGCCAAATCCCAAAGTAGGTAAGCTAAGAAACCGATCATTGCTAAGCGACCGTTCCACAGTTCAGCTTGAGGGTTCCAGCCAAATAGGAACGCATTGCGGTCTTTGCCATTGAAAGCTTGAGCAACAGGTGGAGTAGTGCGAGTTTCCATCGTTTACATTCCTTAATAAACTTCTTATGGTTTCATAGTAGCTATCTACCCAGTCACTGCTCTCTGCCTGTAGTTCCAAACTGCACTTAACTCTCAAGGATGATGAATGGGTTGATGGAACAGAGCAATCTAATACAAAAGTACAAAAGGGTTATGAAGCTAGATAGCGATCGCAAATACAACTATCAGAAACTCTGACGAAAGCTAGAGGGTATCGTGACTTGAGTTGCACAAACTTAAGTGAGCAACAATTTTTTAACAAACGTATGGCTCCCACGGTACTGATCACAGGTGCTTCTCAAGGCATCGGCAAAGCAACATCTCTATTATTTGCTAGTAAAGGGTATGACATTATAATGGCGGCGCGTACCCCAGACCGCTTAGAGGATGTTTGAAAAGTGGTGAGGGGTTAAATATTATGCCAACCGCCTGACCATGATACGGATCATTGCCAGATAAATAAAAGTCTCCGATGTTTCTGGCAATAACTCATAA